>JAYYHM010000294.1:0-2549 GCA_036148415.1 Planctomycetota bacterium | reverse complement strand
TTTGGGTCCTCTGCTTTCCCCATTGAGAGAACTGCCACACCGCCCGACTCTTTAGCTCCATCGCCGATAACCATCCCCCACCATGACAATAAGTGTCGAGACATATCAGGTGACCAAAATCGAGAACCTCACCCTCTAAGTTAGGGGTATGACCCACGATAACTGTCTTTCCAGAACGATGAGGAAGGGGAATTTCGCCTCGCAAATGCCGCCAACGAAGCAGCTCAGGCGGTTGCTGATTGAATGGTAGATCTGGATCGTAAGAGGCGTGTGTCAAAAAGAAATCTTCGGTCTCAATGGATTTGTGGAGTGATTGTAAGAAGTTCACATGTTCGTCGGGCATGAAATCGTCAGGATCAGTGCAGTGATAGCTACTGATTGTTGACATTCCGCCACATTCTAGCCAGGCGGCCGGATTCATCGTGCCCTCAAGAACATTGAGAAGCATCTGTTCGTGATTCCCTCGAATCCCCAACCAGTTGGTCTTCTTGGACAGCCCTAGAAGACTATTGATCACACCCCGAGAATCCTCTCCCCGATCAATGTAATCTCCGAGTGTGATCACGAGATCGTCAGTGGACGGATTCAGATACTTCAGAAGCTCATCAAGAGCACGCCTACAACCGTGAATATCGCCGATCACGTAAATTGAGCGATAATGATCGATCGAGAGATACAAAGCGGACCCCAAATCCCCTCTTCAGGGGCATCCTGTGTTCTGTTGCAGTTTGATGAGCAAATCCTACAGCTGCTAGCATTATGATAAATAAAAGCTGGCTAAACACAATTCCAAATCAATGTGATCCTACCTCTCGACAAATCGAGAGGGTGAGAAACAAATGAGGTTCAGCAGACAACTGAGTACTTGCATTCGTTATTCGCGTTTTAATTGATGAGAAATGTGCGCGAGAACCTACTCATCCTCCGGATACAAGTTGAAAGATGGAATGATGTGGGCGACACTATAGCGTAAGCGCCCTCGATACACCGCGACTCGGTCGATGAAACCGTTTCCTGACCCCATTCTTGGAATTCCAATGTCGACAATGCCTCCCAAGGATAGCGATAAGCCGATCCCTTCGGATGTGAAATCAGACGTCACACAAGGCGAGACGAATTTCGAAGAGGATCTCATCGAAGAAGAGTCGTTCCTGGAGAACAAGGAGACCACTGCTCTGATCGGGAGTATGCTGGTGCCCCTCATTATTGTTCTGACGCTCGCACTTGTACCCTTAAAGGCTCCTTTCGATGAGGAAGCGGTGGTGATCGTTTCCCCTCCTGAGTACCAGCAGGAGAAAATCGAAGAGATCATCGACGATGTCACCTACAGCGAGCTTCCTCAGGTGAAGGTGGGTGCAAATAGCATTGCTGATTCAGAGATGGCCGAAGCCTCCGCGGAGATGTTTGCAGAGGTTGCTGAAATCCCTAATCCAATCGACCTTGAGCCGACCGATCTCGGCCAGATCATGGTAGATAAGATGTTCCAGCAGGCAGTTGCCCCGCTGGATAAACTCACCAATCAGAAAGGAAAAGTTGGACAGGGAACGGAAGGTGCTTCGGGAGCCGTGGATCGAATCACCTTCGAAATACTGAAGATGCTCGAGGAGCGTCCAACGATGGTGGTCTGGTTATTCGACCAGAGTGGTTCGCTACACCGACAAAGAAGAGAAATTCGTGATCGTTTCGATCGCATCTACACCGAACTTGGGATTGCCGAGGAGAGCGGAGCGAAAGGCTTTCAACGCAACAATAACGATGTCCCGCTTCTCACTTCGATTGTAGGCTTCGGCAGCGGCGTGAACCTATTCACGGAAGAGCCCACGGACAATCTCGCTGAAATCAAATCCATCGTGGATAACATCGAAGTTGACTCCTCGGGCGAAGAGAAGGTCTTTTCAGCGATCGCTTCGGCGGCGGATAAATACAAGAGCCTTCGTCGTAACCGTTCCAGCAGGGGACCGCAAAGAAATCTGTTATTCGTCGTGGTCACTGATGAACGTGGGGATGACCCCAACATGTTGGAGGCGTCGATAGCGGAGTGTCGAAAGTGGGGCATACCGGTTTACGTGATTGGTGTTCCAGCACCATTCGGTCGTGAGCACTCCCTAGTTAAATACGTCGATCCTGATCCTGAATTTGATCAAACCCCGCAGTGGGCGCAAGTTGACCAAGGTCCGGAAACATTTTTACCAGAACGCGTCCAAGTTGGATTCACGGGCAACTTCGAAGAGGAACCTGTGATCGATAGTGGCTTTGGACCGTATGCCCTCACACGACTCTGCTACGAAACTGGTGGAATCTATTTCACCGTTCATCCCAATCGTAATGTCAGTCGTCAAGTCAAGCGAAATGAAATCGACGAGTATGCGTCGGACATGAAATACTTTTTTGATCCCAATGCGATGAGTCGCTATCGACCAGACTATTTATCGCCGGAAGATTACGTTTCGATGGTCAAATCCAGTCCGCTTCGGACTGCTTTGGTTAATGCAGCTCAGATGAAACCTGCCTCGGGGATCACTAGGCCGCGAACTCGCTTTGTGAAACGC
>JAYYHM010000293.1:0-2583 GCA_036148415.1 Planctomycetota bacterium | reverse complement strand
CTTGTCCGTACACTCACCGGATTCAGAGCAGGCAATCCGGCAACACTGCCGAAGGTTTGCTAGCACCCAACCCTTTTTGGATCAGAAATCCCACGACCTGCTTTCAAGCTAGATTCACTATGAACAGCAACCACCGATTCGACCTCCATTCTTGAGCTTCAATCTTGGAACAAGAGTCATGAGACCACGAAATCGTGAATCTGAGTTTGCTATGCGTTCGCAAATCTCTATCGCCTCGAATTACCGTATTCGCTAAATTCAGCGTCTCGTGAAAATTAGCCCTAATAAGTTACCCACTGTACCTGGCCATCACCGTGCGACTCATCTCTTATCTCCGCTCGTGCGTCTCGATCATTACCATCCTCTGCGTCGCCCCGAAGCTCGAAGCTCACCCCGGCCACGGCGAATCGGGTTCATCCCATTATTTCAGCGAACCTGCACATGCAATCCCTCTTGTGATCATGGGCTTGATCATCGCCTTTCTGATCTCTGGCTTGTATAAGACGAAGAGTGCTCGGACAAATTGAAACGGTTAACCGACCCGATGAAACGTCTCCCACTGTGGGTATTCACCACAGAGGTTGATCCGAATTATTACATCCAGGCAGACTGCATGTCGGGCCATTCCATGGTATTGGCAACATCTGCAGCGGTCAGGCCGCCTCTCCTCGCCTGCAAAATACCGTACCGCATCACATCCATACCATCGATTGAATGTGCGTCAGTGCTAATCACGATCGGTATCCCCCTGCTTTTGGCCGCTGCCAAATGGACATCATTGAGATCAAGCCGTGCTGGGTTGGCATTCAATTCCATGAGTTTTCGATTCGCCTGAACCGCATCCATGACCGCTTCCATATCCACTTCATAAGGATGACGCCTGTTAAGTAATCGCCCGGTTGGATGAGCGATACAGTCGACGTGAGGATTTTCAATAGCACCAAGAATTCGATCGGTAATCTGCTCCCTCGACTGCTTCTGGCCGTAGTGAATACTCGCCAGAACCCAATCCGCTTCAGCAAGGCAGTCATCTGGAAGATCCATACCGCCCTTCTCAAGGATATCACACTCGATCCCCTTCAAAATGATCAACCGGCCTTCATACTCGGGGCGAATTTCATCAATGCAACGCCATTGTTCTCTCAGACGGTCCGCATCCAGTCCCATCGCCATGGAGACTCGCTGGCTATGATCGGTGATGGCAATGTAGCCTAGCCCACGCTCAATTGCAGCACCCGCCATCTCGCGAATCGTTGCTTCCCCATCGGTTGCAGTGGTGTGCATATGTAAATCTCCGCGCACCTGTTCAAGCTGCAACAGATTATCCCAACTCGATTCGTTATTTTGAAATTCGTGCCGATCCTCGCGTAATTCCGGAGGGATCCACGGCAGACCAATCGATTGATAGACCTCAATTTCAGTGGCGCCAGCCACTCGTGTTTCATCCTCAATACGGAAGACACCGTACTCATTCACTTTCAAACCGAGTTGTTTTGCAAGCCTGCGAACGTGCACGTTATGAGCCTGTGAGCCGGTAAAATATTGAAGGGCGGCACCGAATTCAGATTCTTCTACAAGTCTTAAATCCACTTGAAAAGCCTTACCCACGCGGATAGATACTTTGGTATCGCCACGGAGAATCGTCATGGAACGTTGTGGGAATGCCTCAAAATGATCCATCACTTGACGACGGTCCGTGGCAACCACCAGTAAATCAAGATCACCAATCGTCTCTCGACCCCGTCGGTAACTACCAGCCCATTCCATTTTGGTGATTGCGTCACAATCTTGCATGTGCTGCCCGATGGCGAGCGATAATTGATCACCTTTCGACCAATAGATACGTTCAGCCGCCGCTTCGGCAATCTCAAGTCCGTCCAGGATCACCTGCTGAGTTTTGGCACCGAAACCTTTCAAGACTTTCACTGCGTCTTGCTCACAGGCACGCCGCAGATCATCCAAGGTTTTGAGCTCCAATTCTTTGTGCAGCACCACTGCTTTTTTCGCGCCCAGCCCTGGAATGCGAGCCATAGAAAGCACAACATCGGGGACTTCACTCCGGAGCTTATCTAGCTGGGGCAAACTACCGGTTTCCACCAAAATCTTCGTCTTGTCCACCAGAGTCTTACCAATCCCGGGAATCGATGCCAAATCACGCTTCGAATCAGAAAGCAGATTCGCCACCGACTCGTTCAAATCCCGAATCGCTTTGGCACCATTCCTATAAGCTCGAATTCGAAACGGGTTTTCACCCCGAAACTCAAGTAGATCGGCCAGCTCCTCAAAGACACCAGAAATCTTGCCGTTATCCATACTGTTTATCTCCCCACCAAAGCATGTCTCATTACCGATTGTTCGTCATCCGGTAACAGCGTAGTGTGCATATCCTGCCCAGGAAATGACGGGCGAATCTGTGAATCACGTAACACTCTGTGATTCTTAGTATGGTCCATGGCAGACAAGCGCTCACGGAGCTCGATACATTCAGGCTGGATCAAAGTTCGCAGATCAGGCTAGCTCGTTTACCTAGGCTCTCCTGAACCAGGGTAGGTAAGTAGGTAGTCTTACCTTGTGGCGACGTAC
>JAYYHM010000292.1:0-3056 GCA_036148415.1 Planctomycetota bacterium | reverse complement strand
ATCGTGTGCTTCGCTGATCTGCTGCACTGCATCACTTAACGGTAATTCAACAAAGCTAAAGCTTGTTTCATCGCTGAGGGCTGCTTGAATGCGGCGTTCGGTTTCATTGTCACCGACGAGTTCGATCGCGCCATAACGCTCGATGCGTCGACGACTCATGCTTCTCCACCAGTCGGAGTCTGGGTATTGAATCGGTGGCTCATCCACGAATGGAATATTGGATTTCAGGACCAACGCGAGTGCGTCGACGAATGCTCTTTCGCGAAGTACTTTCAACTTCTTGTCGTGAGCGTACGCCTCCAGCATCAAGGGCTCTTCGACAAACTGCTGTCCTTCGACTGAGTTTTTGGTGATGGTGATTCCCGCATCTTCGGCGAAGTCGACCGAAACATTTTGTGCTTCAGCATACCGCTCTTCATCAACGAGCGCGTTCATTTGCTGGGAGAGTACCTTGAGTGTGGCCTCTCGACGAACTCGATCTTGCAGCATCCGTTGTGAGGAAGCTGCTCCCTGAGCTACCTGCTCTAGATTTCGCTGGCTCTCAAGGAATGAAGCTTCCCGCCTGCTTGCCACTTGAATGGAAGCTCGTACCTGTGAGGTGAGTTCTTGGCGAGTCTGTGGGCTGATGTCGGGGAGCACTTCGAGGTTGGCTAGAAGTCCCTTCAGGCTACCGGCTACACCGACGGGTGTGTCACGCAGTCTTCGATTGGCTTCACGAAGCTGTGCACGCACCTCGGCACGCCAACGACCCTCTTGAGCCTCGCGCCCCGCTTGAACCTGATTCAACAAGTTACCGGGGACCTCATTCAAATCATCATCTCCAGCGACGGGAGCTGCAGGTGCAGGTGCAGGAGTATTTTGCACGGTGTCTGCAAATGGGTTTTCATTTTCGTCCGCTTGGGCAGGCGCCGAAGCCGGTGATCCAAAAATATCATCTGCTTGTTGGTTTTGAATGATCAGGCGATTACCCATAATGCGATCAATCGCTTGAGCATCTGCGTTATTAGGGTCTGCTTCCAAGGCCTTTCTGACCACCGCTTTGGCTCCAGACTTGTTACCTTGCTGTAATGCAATGTTTGCGGCATGGACCAACTGATCTGCTTGCTGTGCTAGAACCTGAATCGTCTGCCTCAGCATGTCCGAACCTGCGGAAGGCAGCATCAAGCCGTCGTTGTCGGTGGATTGACGAACCAAGCCAGGTAAAAATGCAAAGTCAGGATGATTCTCCTCTACGGTCACCGTGGAAATGAGTCGAATCGTATCTTCTGCGGACTCGCCGATGATCTCCAGTTGGCCATTCTCCGAGAGCGATGCAGCGGTGCCCAAAAGAATGGAATCACGATCGAGTCGCAGCGGGGGTAGTCGATCTGATTGAACCGATTCCATTCCGCCGGGAAGCTTTGCTTCCTTCACCCAGATTGCTGACATCTTGGCTGAATCAGCGATGCGTGTTGCAATCGCTTCGGCTCCGGTGGATGTATCATCACCAACTACTCCTATGACCCCACCGGTTTGATTGGCAAGTATTCCCATCAGCTCGATGTTTCGCGTTGCGCCGATGGCTACGCTGTGCAAAGAAATCTGCTTCTCTCGTAAGCTGTCTACCATCGTGGCGAAACTCGACTCGTTGCCCATGGTGTCGATCGCCGTGCCGTCACCGACGTAGACAATGGAGCGAGTGCGATTGGCTGCTTCGTCGGAGAAAGTGTCCGAGGTGACAGTCAGCGCTTCCATTAGGTTCGTATTTCCCAATGGGAGCCGCTTCGCCAAAACTTTGAGACTAACGCTTGCTTCATCGGCGCCGATAAATCCCGTGGTTAGTTCACTAGTTTTCACGTCAGCCGCAAAGACTCTGACGCGGTCCTGAGGACGTAATCGGCCAAGAATCGCATCCAACGCAGTGATGGAGTCTTCTCGGAATTCACCCACCTGGGTTGCGGAGGTGTCTACGATCACAATGACATCAGCAGGGCGAGATCGTACGGATTCGAGAATCGCCTCCTCCGCAGACGGTTGAAGCGCGACGGCAAAGAAACTGTCGCCCTCTTCTGTCTGGTAGGTCGCCACACGAGCGTTGGCCGCGTCCGTGATATCTGCGGCTTGCAGATGGGCGGAACTCGCGCTGAAAGTTGCAATCAATGAAAAAAGGGCCGCTCTTTTTGCGGTACGTGCGACTTGTCGCAATCCCATGGAAGTTTCTCCGCTTTACTGTGAACGCTTGTGCGCTGATGGAAACTCGCTCGTAATTTCACTATTCCTCAACAGGTCCTTTGGATACCCATGAGGCGTGAGACTTGGTTTTCGCCGGCTTTTCCGGTGTCGATTCGGTTCGGACTCAATAGACTCTGAACTCTAGAGTCTATTCGGAATCCGCCCATTTCTCCATGAAAAAACAAGCATTCTGCGTACTCCACGCTCGAGAGTCATTAATAGAGTGTTGCAAAATGCAACACTTGTTCGATCTCGCACGGGTGCAATGACGCACAGTCGTGGAAAAACGCTGTTCAATTCAGGGTGACGCGATTGCCGTGCCAAACGATTACTTTTGTCAACCCAATTTAGCGCTCACGACCGATGCACAAAATTGAGTTCCGTTGGTATCGATTTTTCCGATCACAACGCACACCGGTGGTCTTATCGGCATTCGGGCCGCTTATCGCGAGTGGGACCGCAATGAAAGTCAGAAAACCTTGACCTGCTAGCAAGTCAAGGTTTTTGGTGAGTAGAGTCTAAAGCGGGGGCAGACTCAGGCTGAAGGACGGTGCCTCGCGAAAGAGTCAAAATGCAGCTTCGGGGTGTCTTATTCAGGTGACGGCGTCGCAACCTGCTCCGGATTCGGTGCTGCCTGCGATCTGCCCTCATTTTCTTTTTTGATTGCATCGTAAACTTCTTCCCGATGCACTGGGATTTCTTGAGGAGCTTTGATTCCCAGTCTCACTTTATCCCCACGGATATCCACGATGGTGATAACGACATCGTCGCCGATCATAATACTTTCGTCTCGGTGTCTTGATAGAACTAGCATGTCTGGCTCGAGAGAATCGTGGGAAACAAGA
>JAYYHM010000291.1:0-7688 GCA_036148415.1 Planctomycetota bacterium | reverse complement strand
CCTCACATGTTCATTTGCTGGGAGTCGGGGACGAGGAGATCGACGAGTTGAACCGAGCGGGGAGCATTCTTAAGCGATTGATGATCAGAGCTTGGCGGGGTAACGTGACCGAGACAGAGCTAGCAAGAAAGGTGGAACGTTTCAAGCAGTTCAGGGAGTCTTCCGACTCTTTCGAGTCCGCCATGATCGAAGTTCTGGCGATTATTTTGTCCTCGCCGAAATTTCTCTACGTGTCTGTCCCACCGCAATCAAGCGAAAGCGATCAGGTGATCAGCGGGCCAACGATTCGCAATTCATCCACCGGTAAACAAAATCGCAGTGATCTCGATGTTTCGCTGGGGGATTTAGGTGAAGCGGGGGAAAGAGACGACCAGAAGCAATTCTTATCCGATGGTGCCTTAGCCGAGCGATTAGCACTTTTTCTGTGGTGCAGTGTTCCGGATAAAGAATTGTTGAGCTTGGCTCGGGAAAATCTATTGAGTCATCCGGATCATTTTGCGGCGCAGGTGGAGAGAATGATTCGTGACCCTAAAAGTAAGCGTTTTGTTTCTCAATTTGTGAGGCAGTGGCTAAATCTCGAGCTACTAGAGTTTCAGAACTTCAAAGCGAACGTTCCCGGATTTGATCCATTATTGAAGCAGGCGATGCTCGCTGAACCTGTTGAGTTCATCAATGAGATGTTGCAAGAGAACGAATCCATTCTTGATCTACTGCATTGTGAATTTGCGATGATCAATGAGAGGCTGGCTAGGCATTATGGGATACCCGAAGTTCGCGGAAATCATTTTCGACGCGTCGCTGTTCCTGATCCGGTTCGTAGAGGTGGTCTAATTACACAGGCGGGTTTTTTAGCGATGAATTCCGATTGGCCTGACTCTCATCCCCTGAAGCGATCGATTTGGTTGTTGGAGCGAATCCTCCATGATCCACCACCACCACCACCACCCGCTGTACCGCAAATTGATTTGGCAGATCCTCGAGTTGCACAGATGACGCTCAAGGAGAGAATGGAAGATCATCGCAACCAAGCTGAATGTGCCTCTTGCCACATTAAAATTGATCCTTGGGGAATCGCATTTGAGAATTACGATGCTCTTGGGCGTTGGCGGGATTCAATCGATGGTGAACCCGTGGATTCAGAGAGCCAGCTCTTCAACGGAGAGAAGCTGGAGGGAATCGATGGACTCAAACGCTTCCTTTTGATGAATCGGCAGGATCAGTTGGCTCAAGCAGTCGTAGAAAAAATCCTAGCCTATTCCCTTGGGAGAGCTCTGACGTTTGCAGATCAAAGTGGGGTGGAGCAAATCGTTGCTGAAGTTCGATCGGAGGGCGATGGCCTCCAAGATGTGATCCTCGAGATTGTTGAAAGTGATCTCTTTCGACAGTGGTGATCTGCTTTCGTGTGATTTACTATTGAATAAACCCAGCCTGCATTATTTTCGTATGAAGAGGATGTGATCATGATTCGTGAATTCCACAGATTGAACCGAAGAAGGTTTCTGCGTGGTGCGGGTTATGCTTTGTCATTGCCCGGTTTTGCGTCCTTAAATCACTCGGTGAAGGCTTCAGAGGAAGCGCCAAGTCCAAAGCGATTAGCCTGCTTTTATTTTCCGGATGGCGTGCCGATGCCTTTACCGGAGGATCCAGCGTTCCAAGATTGGGCATGGTTTCCGCACGGTGCAGGTGATGACTTCAAGTTCACGAAGTGTATGGAGCCTTTTGAGGCTCTTCGAAATGAACTCACTGTTTTGTCAGGCTTTTCTCATCCAAAATCACGCAGCGTCCACGGACACAACAACGCGGATCAATTCCTGACTGCTGCACTCACCGGCGGTGGAGATCGAGAGTACCAGAACTCCATCTCACTTGATCAGATTTATGCTAATCACATCGGTGATGAGACACGGTTCTCTTCATTAGTCATGTCAACGGACGGTGGGACTGGAACGGCGCGTGGTACACACACACTTTCCTTTGATCAGCACGGGCGGCCAATTCCGGCCGAGCACCGACCAAAACAGATTTTTGATCGTCTGTTTGTAACCAGTGACGCGGATTCCGCGAAACGACTTTCTTTCAATCAAAGCGCCATGGATGAGCTTCTCGCGGATGCTCAACAGCTGAGACGAGCACTCTCTAGCGAGGATCGTCAATCGCTGGACGAGTATCTGGATTCAGTGAGACAAGCAGAGGTTAAAGCGGAGAAGGCAAAGCGTTGGTTGAGTACGCCGTTACCGCAGGTTGATGGTGAGGATTTGAATCTGGAGCTGACTACGGAAGAGCCCAGAGAATATCTGCGCACCATGTTCGAGTTAATCTATCTCGCATTCCGAACGGATTCCACTCGTGTGGCGACCTATCAGATCGGCCGTGAAAATGGAGTCGGGCGTAGTGATCATCTAGCTCGCGCTGTTGGCTTCAATCTTGCTCATCAACTGTCACATGAAACGAAAGAAACCGGGGGATGGGAGAGATTTGCAACTTACTGTGGTTTTCTAAATGAAGAATATGGCAGATTCCTCCAGAGACTGCGTGAAACCCCTGAGCCCAATGGTGAGGGAGCCATGTTGGATAATACACTCACGTTTTTCGGTTCAGCTTCTAGCGCTTTCCATTTGTCAAGAAACTATCCGTTGATTTTAGCCGGTGGTAAGAATCTTGGTTTTAAACATGGTCAGTACATCAATCATGCCGGAATGAATTTCCAAGGTGGGCCTTGGCTGGGAAAACGTGAACCTTGGCAGGATGAAGCAAAAGGTGAGGATCTACCTCTGTCAAATCTCTACCTGACAATGCTAAAGCGACTGGGTATGTCTGTGAAATCTTTTGCTGACAGCACCGGGATGATCGATCAGGTTTGAGCAAGCTAGGTTCAAAACTTTGGAGGTGCAGTGAATCGGATGCCGGTTTGCTGCGAGAGGGTCACCCATGGAAAACCGGTGGGCTGCATCACTCATCTTCGCCTCTCTACTGTTTTAGCTCCAATAACCGTTCTTGGCTTTTATCGGCCAAACTTCTGAAACGTAATTTTCGTAATTAACCCCGATAGAGAAAAGTATGCGATTCACCGTTCTAGTGTTAGTTCTCTTCTCTTGTCTTCTTGTGCGATTCCCACTTTCCCAGCAAGCTCGGTCAGACGAGATAAGCCATCGCTTCCTCGCCTGCGGCTCGCAGACCTACATCATGGAAGCAGATGGAACGAAGAGCTGGACCTACCCTTCAGCAACCCGAGATGGATACGTCACCGACGGCGGCTCGATTATTCTTACCCTGAATCGATCCAATAAATACCCAGGTGGCGCAGTGGTGAAAGTCACCAAGGATGGTGAGGAGTTTTTGATCTGGAAGGGTACTCAGAGCGAAATCAATAGTGCCCAACCGCTTGCAGATGGTGGATACGTCTTGACTGAGGCGGGCGCGAAACCACAGCTAATCGACTTGGGTCCTGATGGTGAGACTCGCGCGGTATTTGAGCTCTCCTGCCAGAAAGAGAACCATCACATGCAGACCCGAATGGCACGGAAGCTAACTGATGGTACTTACCTTGTACCACACTTGCTCGATTTTGCTGTCATGCATTACGACGCTCAGGGGCAAGTCCTGGCAAAAATGGATACAACGTTACCTGGTGATGAAGAGCATCGCATTCATACTTGGCCATTCACCGCAATTCGACACGAGGCCGGTCAGACGCTAGTTTGCTGCACCAATGGGAACCGTGTTATGAACTTTAATGCAGAAGGAGATGTCATCTGGACATTGACGAATGAGGATCTCCCCGGTGCTTGGCTGCAAGATCCGTGTGGAGCCCAAATTTTACCGAATGGTAATTACGTGATTACAAGTTATGTCGCCGGCAGGAAAGATCCAGCTGCTCCCAAACTCATGGAAGTCACCCCCGACAAAAAAGTGATTTGGACTTACCGTGATGGCCAGAACGCTGGGATTCATCACTTCCAGATTCTCGATACCAATGGCAAGCCGCTTGCGGGACCTGCGCAAAAGTAGGGGGTCAATCAAACATAGACTCGTGAGACCTTGGCTTGCAAGGTGGGATTCGGTCTGAATCGTATTTCCGGCCTAATCCCTTTTGCTGATGCAATACAGCCTTGAGGCCGTGCGTATCAAATGTTTTCCATTGACGAATGCGGGGCAAGCGAGCGAAAGTTCGCCGAGCGAGTTTTCACTGAGAAGTTCATAGTTTTCTCCCACTTGTATGACGAAGGTTTCTCCGTCCTCACTCAGGCAAAATAACTTGTCATTGACTGCCCAAGGTGATGCAGTGAAGGAGGCACCTCGTGGCAAACGCTTTTTACCATAGATTTCTTCACCGCTGGTTGCATCGTGACAGGTTAGGAAGCCTTGGTCATAGAGTGTGTATAAGAATCTGTCGACGACAATCTGGCTCGTGTTGTAAGGAGATGCCGTGGGTTGGTACCACTGAATCCACGGTGAATCCTCGAATGAGTGGTCTCCAACTAGGTCACCTTTTCCACCGGGTTTGATGGCAAAAGTTGGGCGGTGGCTGTCTCCAATATAGCCGGAGGCGAGGTATAACATTCCGTGGGCCGCGAATGGGGATGGGATGACTAATGAGGACATCTGGCCGTCAAATTCCCACAAGAGCTCACCATCAAGAGAATAGCTGCGATTCCGTCTTAAACCTGGGACTACAAGTTCAGTGCGTTTATCGTTTTCCCAAACCAATGGAGTAGCCCACGATCGCTTTTCATTCCTAGCTTGTCTCCATTTCTCTTCTCCCGTTTTGCAGTCGAAAGAGGCGATCCAAGAATCTTCCAAGTTGTCGTAGACCACAAAAACTTGATCACCATGTACTACGGGCGAGGCAGCAGCTCCGTAATCGAAAAAGGTTTTCTTGGGTTGGAATTTCCTGTGCCAGATTTCCTCACCATCGAGGGAATAGCACCAAAGTCCCAAGTCTCCGAAAAGAACATACAGACGTTCTCCATCTGTTACTGGGGTTTCTGCTGCATAAGTGCTTTTAGGATGACGAGGAACACTTGGTACCCCCGTATGAGCTTCTCGTCTCCATTGTTCTTTGCCGCTTCCCAAATCGAAGCTGATGACCAACCAGTGGTGCAAACCCTTGGAAGGTTCTCTTACGCCTTGTCCTAAGTAGAGGCCTTTCGCAGGTGTGTTTATCTTTTCATCATTGACCACGGTGGTAATAAAAACCTGATTCCCCTGAACGATCGGTGAACTCCAACCCCAACCCGGGATATCCGAAACCCACGTGACATTTTTATCTTTGTTCCATTCGAGTGGAAGGTCCGCCGAGGCGCTACCGATTCCTCGACCGCCAGGACCGCGGAATCTCTGCCAGTGGTCATCCGCATTAGCTCCTGTTATCCAAAGCAAGCAGATGCAAATAACATCAGAGAATCGACAAGTACGGCGGAAAGGAAGTCGATGAATCATGGGTTCGATACTCACTTGTTTTTTGGAGCTCTATTCAATGGCCTATTCCGCAGCTTCAATGATTTACTCTGCGGCGATTTGTTGCTTTCTTGGAGGATAACGTTTTCCATTGAGCAAAATACCAATGAAGGTATTCCGTACCAAAAGCTGGTAGCTGATTAACAGAGTCACAATGCAAGTGACAGTGATAAGTAGGAATTTGATCGCTGCGGGAACTTCCCAGTTCTCCATCATGTCCTGGAGGATCAGCACGAGTGGAAGATGGGCGAGGTAGAGCCAATAGGAGGAGTCAGAGAGATATCGTACCCAGTAGCGTTCTTTGGAAAATAGATGCGAGAACAATCCAATCATCCCAAATGTCATCAACCAAGCGTAAGCGGATTGCAGAAGGGAGAAGAGTAGCCGATCTGCATAAGCGTCGGTCTCCATGGCGGCAATGAACGTTATCAGGCCCAGTAACAATAGGGCAGTGAACTCAATCACACTGCTTTTCTTATGGGGTCGATCAGAGAACATCGCCGCGCCGGCAAAAAAGAACAGTAGGTAATAGATAAAGATTGCGGCTGGAGGAATGATGGAGACCGACGTGTCAGGACCGAAAGCATCAGGCATACGAGCCATGTAGTATTGTGGCATGGTAATCATTGGAATGAAGATCAAGTATTTCGCTGGAGTGTGTAGCCAACTTGGAGAATTAATCTTCATTCCTAGACCTTGCATGATGGTGACTTTGAGAAGGAAGAGTAAAACAAACCAGCAGAGGAACCAAAGAAACCAGAGATGATTAAAGAACGGGTAATAGAAGAGAAAGAAAATCAGTCCCTCGATTCCCGCATCGCCTGTCTCGTCTGTTTCGGTCAGATCGATGGGACGTCCGGTTTTCTCAGTAATGGTTGCTGCGATCCGCTGACGTCCCTCTTTGAGATCTTCTTGGTTAATCTGTAAGCTCATCATGGAGGCGATAAAGTTGGTGATATTCCAGTTTGCGTAGAGTAGGTCGACGGGGCTCTGACCGTCATTGTTCCTCGCATCAAGCTTGGCACCACCATCGATAAGTACCACGGCGGCATCAGCTTTTCCAAAGAAAGCCGCAGTGTGCAGTGGGGTTGAGCCACTGCTTTGGTCAATCAAGTTGACATCACCTCCTTGATCCAGGTAAAGCTTCACCCGTTCAACATCGTTGGCAGCCACCACTGCGTGGATGTCAATTTTCTCACCGGCTTGCATATTCAGTTTAATTTCTTGAGAGGATTTGTCTTGCTCCTCGCTTGTGGATGGATCGCGATCAGCTTGGTTTTCAAGGATTGCTGTGATGGCTTCGCGGCCTCTTTGAAGTTCTTCTTCCTTTAAATCGATTCCCGTTAATTTTGCAACGAATTGGGTTGTCCCCCAGTCAATGCCGAGAAGTTCTGCAGGCTTCAAGCCATCGTTATTCAGTAGACTCTGATCTGCTTCCGCCTCGATGAGAGTGGCTGCTGCATTAACCCGGCCATAAAAAATGGCTGCATGAAGCAGTGACGATCCGCTATTAGGGTCAACTTGGTTTTTATCGCCGCCAAGTTTTAAGTAAGTGCCGATGGTAGCGGCATCATCATCAAAGACTGCTTGCCAGATGTTGATTTCATCTAAATCTTGTGGCGTATGGATCAGTATCTTGGCGGCTTCCCTATCCTGATTTTCCTTTTGATAAATGGGTGCCGTAGGCAGATTACCGGAGGTTTTCCATGTGTCATTCGATCTTGCATATCCCTGAGCGATCATCCAGGCAGGGGTGATGGTGAACATCGCGACCACGAGGGGTAAGAAAATGCGTTTAGTTCGGTGCACAAAGAGTGCATTGGAACCACGTTTACGCCATAGCATCATGGTGAAGAAGCCGCTGATAAAGAAGAAGAGCTGCATTCTCCAGCCATGGATCAAATGCATAACCAAGCCAAACGCGTCGGAAGCGTAAATGTCTTCGACACCCCAGATCGGCTTAATTCCAGGCAGAAAAGACATTGCGGCGTGAAGGACGATTCCCAGAAGCATCGCGAAGCCGCGTAGAGCATCCAGATCATGACGGCGGTTATCCGCAACGAGTGCAGTGGGGGATTCTGGAGAATTCATCGAAAATCTTCGGAAGTGATTATGGTTTCAGGGAGCTTTGGGTATGGCTGGAGCATAAGACCTTTGAGCCTAATGTTGAATCCCTCTGCCCAATCGAAACTGCCTGAGGAAAAAGTTATTCTCGGCGTTTTTGGCCCTTT
>JAYYHM010000290.1:0-7524 GCA_036148415.1 Planctomycetota bacterium | reverse complement strand
CGGCCGCTCGATGCCCCTAAATCAACGGCCAAGTAGACGCTTTCATTGCTTTGCATGAAATGGGTTCACTAAAAATGGAGGGAAGTCAGCGAGGACTCGGGTGTCGGGAAGTGTTACAGGCGACCAGGCTTGGTTGAAACCTGAGGCATGCCAAGGCAAATGCGCTACACCAAGCCACTGCGTGGCTTCTGGGCCGCCGCGTGGACTCGGCGTCTGATCCCCGCAAAAGCTTCACCGCCCTCGATCGTTCCAAAGGTAACGAGATTGGCCTATTGAAAAAAGCAGGTGTTAAAATGGGTAAGATGCATTGTTTGGGGCTCACTCTGAA
Organism: Planctomycetota bacterium; assembly: GCA_036148415.1. Taxonomy (GTDB): domain Bacteria; phylum Planctomycetota; class Planctomycetia; order Pirellulales; family Pirellulaceae; genus Rubripirellula. The sequence goes on along the minus strand of JAYYHM010000290.1, from coordinate 7,196 downwards.
CTTCCATCGGCCAGCGGGTCTCTTAGGGTCGGTTTAAAATACCTCTTTTGGGCTATTTTTGTTGCTCGAGGGATCCTTCTCCACCAAACAATCCTCGTCAATTCGAAATCCACCAATTTTTTTAAACCACGATTCTTTAAGGCTTTACCGCTTCGATCCAAAGTTCAGGGGAATGAAATCATCAATCTGCAGTTGACCGAGACCAGCAAGCACGTAATCTAAGCTTAGAAAGTTGGTTGTTTCGCCGAACCCCTTTGCGGTCCAAACAGTCTTATGAAAGGATTTCACTTTTTACTGCAAGTTATTGCTTGCAAAGGGTTTGCGTGAATTGAGTGGGTTACTTGCCTGCCAGTACGCAAATCGATTTTCTTCCGCAAGTTCGCCTTGTGTGAAGGTCTCAGATCTCAGCTTGCGGCCACGGGCTGGCGGTTTGATAACGGGTGGTGTAAGCACTTCGTTCACGCCATTAAAGATCTTCACAAACCGGGTGCATGATGTACCCGGTTGCGAACGCCTGCGACTCCGTTTGGAGTTCCATCACTCCTTTTTGATACCGCATTGAAATCAAGTGAGTGGATTAGGCTTCGCGCAGCAAAAGTGAATTCAGTTCCACTTCATTGCGTTCCATTGCTTCAATAAAGTCTGGCAAACTGGGTAGCATTGATTCGCTCTGCTTTATCTCTGACTTTGTCATCCAAAAGACCTCAGCTACTTCTGCAGGATTGGCTTTAGGACTTTGTTCATCGCTGATCGATGCATACCACCATGCAAGATGGGTACCCCAGCTTGTTGTGTTTCTCCAGCAGAGACGAATAGGGGTGACATCGAGGTGTAGTTCTTCTTGCATCTCTCGTAAGAGTGCTTCTCTTTCTGTTTCCCCCTCTTCGATTCCTCCACCGGGAAGGCATAGTGTGCCTGGTGCCGTCACGGTCTGGGAACGCCGAATGACTAGCAGACGTTTGTCGCGAAAGATAACTGCAACCACTCCCCTCCTTCGCGAAGGGTCATTCAGATCCGGTGTTTCACCGGGGGTAGACGGGCTTGGATCAGGCTGCATTTCAGTAAATTCCAGTCATCTGCGGTCACTCTCTCGCAGCCATTGAATCGGCTTGGTCGATGTGAACACTTTCTTACCCGAGGCACGGCATCAGAGAAAGACAAATCCGTATCAATCTGGTAGGAAGGTGTAAATCATTCCTCTTGGCGGGTTAATGTAACCTAAGTGGTATTCCGCACTATAAAAGGTAAGCCAAACTGCGCGGTGTATTTGTTCTGGATTGACGAATCAGGTGAGAGGAGGAATTAAAGCCTTCCTTCTCGGTTTCTAAGGCAACTTTAATTTTGAGGTGATCTTGAGATCGTCGGTAAACCCTATCGAATTACCTGAGTCGGCAGCGGAAGCGATCCGGATTATACGCCAGCTAAAGGAAGCCGGCTTCACGGCTTACCTTGCAGGTGGGTGTGTGCGAGATGCTCTTCTTGGCAAAGAGCCCAAAGATTTTGACATTGCCACCAATGCGAGCCCCGAGGCGGTGCGCGAAGTATTCGGGAAATCCAGAACACTTGCATTCGGGGCATCGTTTGGGGTGATCGGTGTGCTCCCTTCTCGTCGTTCTCGAGCCAGTTCCCAAAAGCATGCTACCGAAGTTGCGACTTTTCGGAGTGATGGAGAATACACCGATGGCAGAAGGCCCGACACCGTTGATTTTGGTGATGCCAGACATGATGCGATGAGACGCGATTTCACAATCAACGGTTTGTTTTATGATCCACTTGCAGATCGGGTGATTGATTATGTGGGTGGACAAGCAGATTTGGCCGACGGATTACTCAGGACGATCGGCAATCCTGAAGATCGTTTTGGTGAAGATCGGCTGCGGATGTTAAGGGCGATTCGTTTTTCAGCATCGCTTGGTTTCAGGATCGATCCCGCCACTGAAGTCGCAATCCGCCAGCATGCTAAGGCAATCGCAATCGTCAGCGAAGAACGAGTTGGGTCTGAAATGCGGAGATTATTGGTTGCTCCGAAAGCTATCCATGGATTGAGGTCACTGGTGAGAACACACCTGGCAGCATCTGTGTTCCCTGAACTGCTGACGGTAGATTTCAAGAGTTTGGAGAAACGAGTTGCCTTGGCTAGGGACGATGACTTTCGGTGCCGCTTAGCAGCCATTTTATCGCTGTTGAATAGTGCTCAAGAGTCACTGAAAGCCCTAGCCAAAAGGTGGAGGTTGGCGAACGAGGAAGTACGCTCGCTCTCATCAGCTCTGCGTTATTGGCCTCCGTTGCTAGAGTTCAACGCTCGACCTTGGTCAGAAACCCAACCCATCATGATCGATCGTGATTTTGAGTTTATTCTCGACCTGGCATCGACGATTGCTGAGTCGCAAGCTGGTGATGAGCAAGTGCGCAGGCGCGCGTCGATCCGTTGCGTGAGGGAGAGAAGGAGCTGGCCAGAAGAGAGGCTCGATCCTCCGTCCTTGCTCGGGGGTGACGACTTGAAGACCTTAGGGTTTCCTGCCGGCCCTGCCTATTCCATCGTGCTGAAGGAAATTCGCAATGCGCAGTTGGATGGACAGATCCGTTCAAGGGAGGAAGCCTGTCAATTTGCCAATCAGGCGTTTCAACGCCTGTCCGAAGCTCGGGGTGAGTAGCGATCGCTTGATGCCTGCAAGAAGCCAATCTAGGGGACTCTTCCCAAAACAAAACAATTTCTGAATCCAAACGAACGCGTTTCTGATTGAAACCCAGCGTGATCACCGATTGGGAACCGCGAAAAGCCTTTTTTCCGTTGTCCCCTTCTGGGTAATGCGGTCTCCCACTTGGGTAGATTGTGGCAGGATGCCAATTTTCTGGGCCATTTTTCAGATGGTATAAAGGAAGTCGCTCGACTGATCTTGACCACCGACTGTCGATGGTATTAAACCTTTTTTACCGCCTATTAGTGCATCCCCATTCTGGCTGGAGCGGAGCAAAAGCTTACGCGGGTCACGATGAAGATAAAGCGGATGCGCTGCGATCAGGACGGCCGCACAAGTCATAACCACAGACCAGCCAAGGAAGGTTGCACGATGGTTCAAAATCCGAAAAATGTTCCACTTTTGGACATCAATCGAAGTAATCAGGTTCACCGCGATGAGTTCATTGAGGCTCTCACCGAGGTGGTGGATAGCGGCCGATTCCTATTTGGCCCTGACGTGGTTGCACTCGAGGAAGAAGTTGCGAAGTACAGCGAGTCAAATCACGCCATCGGTTGTGCTTCGGGAAGTGATGCTTTATTGCTAGCTTTAATGGCTTTGGGGATTGGCCCTGGGGATGAAGTGATTGTTCCCAGCTTTACATTCTTTGCCTCGGTGAGCTGCATTACTCGTCTGGGCGCTACTCCGATCTTTGCCGATATTCGGCCCGACACCTTTAATATCGATGTCGAACACATGGAAAGTTTGATCACGGATCGGACTCGTGCATTGATACCTGTGTACTTATTTGGGCAGTGTGCTGAGATTGATCGTATCTGTCAGATTGCTGCTGAACACGACCTCCCCGTCATTGAAGATGCCGCCCAAGCTATCGGTGCGGCTTATCATTCCCGACCTGCGGGTAGCTGGGGATTGGTAGGATGTTTTAGTTTTTACCCCACGAAAAATCTCGGGGGCATGGGCGATGGTGGAATGATGACCAGCGGTGATGAGGAGATGGCAGATCGATTGCGTCTCTTCGCGGGGCATGGAATGAGGCCCCGTTATTATCATCAAGTCGTGGGAATCAACAGTCGACTTGATACCTTCCAAGCCGCAGTACTTCGAGTCAAGCTGCGTTATCTGGGAGATGCGGTTGAAAAACGTATCGCCATTGCGGAACGCTACAACGACTTATTGAAAGATCATCAGCTTGTCGGTGAAACTCAACTCAGTCTGCCCTTCGTTGACCCGAGTGCGTTCCATGTTTGGAACCAGTATTCTATTCGAGTAGCTGACGGACAGCGCGATGCGATGCGAGCTCACCTAGCGGAGCAAGGAGTCGGCAGCGAGATTTACTATCCCGTTCCCATGCATCAGCAAGAGTGTTTTCAATACCTTGGAGTCGAGGGGCGTTCACTACCTCAAACCGAACTCGCAGCCGCTGAAATTCTGAATCTTCCGATCTATCCCGGTCTAACCGATTCAGAACAGGAGCGTGTGGTCGATTCGATTTCGAGTTTCTACCAACAATCCGCGCGTGCTGCTGCTTAGATCCATTACCCGTCTTCCTCTGAAATTCGCTTAGCAAGTTTCAAAAGGGATGTTTTGATCGAGGCCGCATCAAGGCTCGAGCCTCGTTTGGGACGCACGATATAGTCAAACCCATTGGGTATTTGATGTTGCTGCGTGCGGAAAGCCTCCCTGATCAATCTCTTCCAGAGGTTGCGGACTACCGCGTTACCCGTTTTTTTTGGAATGGTAATACCAATTCGTGATGGGGAGTCGGGATCGGTTTGGATTGCACACACCAAGAGAAGGTGGTCCGCTTTGCATTTTCCAGCCCGTAGGATTTTTCCAAATCGCATTCCGCTGGTTATACGTTGCGACTTCCGAAAACGCAAAAGGCTACTCCTTTTGGAGGTTGGCTTTCGGCCGTGGGGTTTTTCATCGGTTGGATTGATATTCATTTGAGCTAGTGAACACCTTGCCGTTTAGAACGAGAGTTCCGCTCTAGAGTTAAACGGATTTCGTTCATCAAATTGCTTTGCCAATTCCTTCGAAGCCTCATCCAATTCATTCGGTAATTGAATCTGCAGCGTGACAATCAAATCTCCGGCACCGCCGTCTCGTTGTTGAACGCCCTGCCCTTTCAACCTTAAACGCTTTCCACTGCTGCTCCCAGCGGGAATGGAAAGCGTGACAGATCCGTTCGGAGTTGGGACATCGATTTTGCTGCCGAGTGCTGCTTCGCCAAAGCTTATAGGTAGGCTGAGTTCAAGATTACGATTATGCCTTTTAAAGTGAGGATGAGAGGACACTTTCATAATCAGAATCAAATCACCCGGAGGGCCTCCAAAGCGGCTAGGTTGACCGCGATCACGAAGGCGTATTTTGGAGCCATCATCCACACCCGCCGGTATGTTGACCGCAATTTTTTCCTGCTCGAGATAGAATTCAGTTGTGCCACCCCGGACCGCTGTCTCCAGTGGAATCTCGATCTCGTAGCGAATATTCTCACCCTTCGGTGGTGGGCTAGCCTGTCTTTGGCCAGGGTGTCGTCCCCCCCTTCGGCCTCCACCTACAAGCTGTTCAAAGAAATCCCCGAAACCATCGAACTGCGTTTGGCCACCACCTCGCCCAAAAATTTGTTCCAGATCCAAGCCATCAAACCCTCCTGCCCCGGGATGGAAACCTCCACCCCGAATTTTTTCAAAGTCGGCACCATACTGATCATACGCAGCCCGCTTTTCGTCATCACTGAGCACATCATAAGCTTCTTGAACACGCTTGAAGTTATCTCTCGCGACTTCATCATCGGGGTTTTTATCCGGATGATATTTCAATGCCAGTTTGCGATGTGCTTTCTTGATATCTGCCTTCGAGGCATCACGACTGAGACCGAGGACTTGGTAAAGATCTTGGGACACGGAGCGATCCGCTTTCGTCGGAGGTGAATGAATCTATCTGTACTTCTCTGTACGCTTCGGAACTTTAACCACTTCACCCACGGATATGAAAGTCCTTACGCTGAGCTGCATCTGCTTTTCTCGTGTTTTGCAGTGGTTTGGGGTGTATTTCGCAGGCTTAGTCGCTGTCAAGAAGACAGGGGCAACTCAATACGAGTTCTCCATGCAAATCGTGAACCAATCAGATGCTGTAACTGGTTTCTTATAAGGAGTCACTTTCATCAGAAGACAGAAGGAAAAAGAGTTGGAGGTGGTATCGCCGAAATTTTCTTCATCAATCTTGGCGTTTGCCCGGGCGGTCACAGGAGCTTAGATCAATGCAAATGTTGAGTTGGCTCTCGAAAACGCGAATTCCGGAGGGAAGCGTACAGGGACTCGTCCGCCGACCTTGGATCATTTCTGCGAGTGTCTCCCAATGCTTCTGATTCATAGATTGCCTAGGCCAGTGGTTATCGGCCCAAAGTTTTTGCTTCGCGGCAATCAAGATCGGGCGATCTGTTACTGAGTCCTTCAGAATACAGAAGTCCGGATTAGATTTCGCGTGACGATCAAGCCATTGTGATGCCATCCGGTCGATGCAATGACGCCAGCTACTCTGTAATTCGATGGCTCTTCCAATCGCTTCCACTGAAGATGGGTACTCACTTTCCATCATTGGAATGAGTTGATGACGGATCCAATTACGGCGGTAACGGCAATCCAGATTAGATTGGTCCTCTCGCCAGCCGTAGTTCTGTTCTGACAATGCGTGACGAATCAGTTCCCGTCTCGTATGCAGTAATGGACGGGTCACCACCAGATCGCCCTCAATTGGCAGTGGGTGTCCAATGCCTGCCAGGCCGGATGGTCCTGTGCCTCGCATGATGTGATGAAGCACGGTCTCAACATTATCTTCCATCGAATGAGCTAACGCGATGTACCTTGCCCCATTCTTCTTGGCAACCTGTATCAGAAATTGCATTCTCGCATGACGTAAGCTTGCTTCATCAGTATCCAGTTTGGCTCGATTGACTTGCTCCGTAGAGTCAGAGGTGAGGGCGTCTGGTAAACCCGCTTTCTGTTTGCTTGCTTGTTGTATTTCAATCTGCAGTCCGAGTTCTTGTGCTAGGTGAAGGACGGAAGTTTGGTCATGATCTGACTCATCCCCTCTGAGTTGATGATTGAAATGGGCAATGATGAGGAAACCGCGAGGTGAGGTATCGGCTTGACGGAGAGACTGCTGCAAACCGCTCAATGCGCGGACCAAGGCAACACTGTCTGCTCCTCCGCTACAGCCAATCACTACACCCACATCACGCCAATGATCAGTGGGCCATGAGAGTTCCACTTCTCTGAGAATCTGTTTCCAGAGGCTGGAGGAATCAGGTTTGCCAAGATTCATTAGCTATGCTTCCTGATTCTTTGAGGGGTTGTTGGTTCGGACGCTGTCTTAAGATTTTTGAGCTTCGTTTTCTTGCTGCTGTCAGCACAATTTGAGTCGTTTGGTACTATTTGGGGGAATCCTTCGCCGGAATTTTAAAAAAAATCTACTTTGCGAATTACCGCTTTA
>JAYYHM010000289.1:0-3548 GCA_036148415.1 Planctomycetota bacterium | reverse complement strand
TCCTGCTCCCAAAGCAGGCGCTCTAGCCAGGCTGAGCTACGCCCCGGTGTGAAGCTGGGCTCATCGTGGAACCCTCCCTCACCGAAGTGGCTAGGTTAGCGAACAGATGCGTTTTGTAAAAGGTTCAGTTGACGCGTTTTTCACTCTTTTTGGGCGCAATTCCCCCGTTTACGGTGCCTGTGGTGACCATCGCGGCAAAAAACGAAGGAAGCAGTACACGTCACGCGGACGAATGGAGCCTAAAAGCGATACTTTCCTCCGCGATTTCACTGATTACCATTAGTCGCAAAAGCCATGATTCTTACCGCGGTGCCACTGTCTTCCCGATCTGAGGCTTCAGTCACGCGGATTGAGATCTGATGAGATCCTTCGCTCAATTGATCATCAAGAATTACCGTCCGCGGGTAGTGAAGGCCTTTGCTGAAGCGATGGTAGAGGTCTTTGGTCTGAACGGCTTGCTCATCAACTTGGTACTCCACAGCTCCGGCATCGGGGCCTGCGAGGATATAAAGGCCGATCGCCGTTCCTTTGAAATCGAGTTTCATTTCAGCGCCCACGGTCGATGCGGAGAGAATGAGCTCATTTGCAAATCGGGATCGCATTCCACCTTGAATTGTTTTCCAAGCAGGTACTTGGATCTGCCAGTGATCATCCAATTGCGCATCGGATATCGTTTGCATGTTTCCGAATTGGTAGTTCTTTTGATCCATCGGATTGGGTAGGGATGGCTGAGCGGGGCTACTGGGATTGATTCCCAGTGATGGATTCAGATCCCAAGCCGTCGTGAGCAGCTCCTGAACGAGTTTCGCAGCGATCTGATTTCCAGTCGGAGCAGGATGAGTTCCCCCATAATCGTTCCAGGTCAGTTTGGATGTCGAGATGCGGTCGGCGATTTCTTTCGCCAGCCAAACCGATGACACTCCATAGTGTTGCATGACACTTTCGTGCGCATCAACACTCAAGGGTGTTTCGCCTCTTTGCCATGTTTCCAGCATAGGCGGATTGATGAAGTAGGTCACCAGAAGATCCGCTTGCGGATAATTCACGCGTGCATTTCGGATGATGCCTTCCATTCCGCGAATGCATGCCTCACGGCTGTGGGCAGCGTCTTGATCGTCATTGACCGCGAACTCGATTAGCACCAAGTCAGGTCTCTTGGAGAGTACGTCGCGTTGTAGTCGGAAGGCTCCCGTCGTGGAACAGGTGGAGCTGATTCCTGCGTTAACAAAATGGAATTGAGTTTGAGGAAACTTCTCTTGCATCCACTGACTCACCATCGGCCGGTAACCATTCATCTCCGTGATCGATCCACCAATAAACGCTACAGTCGCTTCTTCACGTTGTGTGATTGCTTCCCATGAATTAACAAATGGCTCCCGCAGTCGGATGTTCTCGCTTTGCGTTGTGATGCCGGAGGGGCCATTTTTCAGGAATCCCTCTTGATGTAAAAATTGATGGAGGTGGGAAAGGGTATGCAAATAAGCAAAACCGGGATTGCCATCTCTGCCGTAATTGAAGAATCCGTGCTGCTCATTCTCATAGCCAATCAGTTCGCATGAATTTCCCAGCTGCTTAGACGCTTCTGCGTAGGCTTCCACAGTGAAGTACGGCACGGTGCTATCCGCTTTGCCATGGAAGATAATGCTAGGAGCGGCTTTCTTCTTGAGGTGATGGATTGGCGAAATCTGCGCCGGGGGAACACCTGTTCGGGTTGCGATATCGGCGAGTGTTTCCTCGTCCAGTGCGACGCCTCGCCAGGGTGCGATGAGCACGGCCGGGTTAAACATGGCGACCGCATTGGGGCGGCTGCTGACTGAATGATCTTCATTTGGCTCATCGAGCGTTTCAATCAGATCCGTGCATGCTGCAAGGTGACCTCCGGCCGCACCACCCGCTGCGACAATTCGATTGGGGTCGATCCCGAGTCTTTTCGCTTCTGAGCGGATGTAACGGATTGCAGATTTTGCGTCAGCAACTGATCGGTCTGCAAGGGTCTGGTGTCGGTTCAGGACCCTGTAATCCGCAGTGATCGCGATCATGCCTTGCCTGGCCAGATATCGGCAGTGATGCTCAAATTGAGCAGGTGAGCCAACCCTCCAACCACCACCATAAAAGAAGACGATGGCCGGCTTGGCCGCTTGGTTGCTCGAGTTTTCCTCTTCAAATATCCACAACTTGAGTTTTGTCTCTCCGATACTTTTGTAGGTTTCGGTTTTACAGCCGCTGAATTCTGGCGGATAGTTTTTCTGTCTTTGTGCTAAAGCATGTTCGCTTGCGTAGCTGATCGAGAGGATCAAAAGGATCTGGACGAAGCTGTAATGCTTGAAAAGTCGAGGAAGATTCGCAGGGTCTTGCATGTGCACTGTTCGGATAGGTATCGGATTCACTACGGATATGGATATCGGTTTTCTACGAATGAATTCGCCAGCGAGCTTGTCGGAGGACCGCGCGAGGGGAATTTTGAAGGCGTTCGTACCAGATGGATAAGAGGCTTCCATCGTCCAGTTCCACGGTGCTCGGATAGCCAAGGTCACCACCTATTCCATCACCGGAAAGAGTCAGTGGTGCGCTCCATGTTGTGCCCTCGTCATCACTGTACCGTGCTTGATTGCCGAAAGGCTCGCGCCGGTAACCGTAGCTCATCAAGATTCGACCTGATTTCAAGCGTAATAGGAAAGAGGGTAACCCCCACACGCCAATCGCATGGGGCTCGCTCCACGTTTTCCCACCATCGTTGGATTCAGACTGCAGGGTTTCTCGGGATTGACTACTGTTATGATTCCGGATGTGGAGAATGATTTTTCCCGACTTGCACTGGACTGCGTGAAGTTCGTGATAATTGCGACTATCGTCCCCGGCTCGTGTGGGCAGATCGGATTTCCATTTCCATGTGAGTCCATCATCCTCGGAAATGCACACACCCACACCTCTCGGATCATCCCAGAGCTGGATACCCGCGTACAGAAGTGACCCATCATCAAGTTGGATAGGACCATGCGGGCTATTGACCGGGCAGCGATACCTTTGAGACCAAGATAGACCACCATCGGTCGACCTCAGCATCCATTGGCCAAGTTCGGCTTGTCGTTGTGAATCCGAGAGTCTTGTATGCGCTGTATTCCAGCGATCCAATTTCTCAGATGACCAAGATGACTTGCCCTCTGACTGTTCCCTCTTGGCTTTTTCGAGGATGCTCTCATAGGCGAGCGATGAGAATGTAGTGACCAAGAGCGTTCCCTGCTGTGTTTCCAGTACACCCGCGTCGCGGTCATCAATCGCGCTATCGTGGATCGTTCTCGGCCACGACCAAGTTTCCCCATTATCCCTCGAACGCATCATGTCTACTCTACCAAACGGGCAAACATGCTCCTCTCGACCTCCGGAGAAGACAAGGATCAGTTCACCATTCGCTCGGCGTGTAAGCGTTGGCCATCCGCAGTAAAGGTTGGGGTTTTGACTGATGACTTGATGTGAAAGGACTTCGGCTTCAGCACCGAGACTAGTGGGTTGGAGTGTGAGATTGCCCATGAGTGCAACGGATGAACCGC
>JAYYHM010000288.1:0-6069 GCA_036148415.1 Planctomycetota bacterium | reverse complement strand
AGGCATCAAATAGTGTAGAGTTCGATTTAGCTTTGAAAGCTCGTGAGGTGAACTTGTTATTGAATGAGAGCGTGGAGCCATTATTCAATTAACGAATTTACTTTTAACCATTGAGTCGCGCGATACTTCCATGTTCCAATCGCGGAATCAGGTCTCGACCTCGTCCCGTACCCGTGACCGCCATTCTGGTAAACGTGGATTTCAGCTGGAATCTTATTCCGTTTCAGTTCCGCATAGAACAGAACGGCTCCTAGTGAGGTTGATGCATCATCATGTGTGTGAATGAGGAATGTCGGGGGCGTTCTTTCATCAATGGCGATGGGTGCAATCAATTGGTTGCTGGCTTCATCATAAATTCGCCAGGGATAAATGAGGATGCCGAAGTTAGGTTTGAAGGGTTGCTGGTCGGTCTCATCGATTGTGGGATACGTCGACTGGTTCGAGGTGAGGTGTATGGATGCGACCTGTCCACCGGCGGAGAATCCGAGCAGTCCAATCTGTTCTGCGTCAACAGTCCATCGCTTCGCTTGTTGACGAATCAAGCGAATAGCACGCTGGCTATCCTGCAGTGGACGTTTCCATGCTTCGCTGCGACTTTCTATAGTGGGTTCGGGTTTAAGACGGAATCAGCAGGGACCACAGCCTGCCTCTTTCCGGGAGGTTTCACGCAGTCAGTAGTCTGAGTTATCATCTCTCAAAGTTCTGATAGTAAAGCGTCTCTTTTTTCGAGACCTGCAAGGTAAGTTGTCTGAGAGGAATTCTTTCTGTGATGCATCGGTTCTACTTTTTATCACACGTTTTTAGATATTCATCCGCCTGGCTATTATTGGTGCCAGTTTGTCTTAACGTAAGCGAGGCCGCTGACTCACCTGTCGTCCCTCATGAAGAGCTTCAGTTGATTCGGTCTGATTTTGGATTGCCAGACGGACCTTGTTGGGATGGCAATGGTCTGGTTGTTGCAGATGTAAAGGGTGACTGCGTTTACCGATACCAGCCTAGATTGGATACGTGGAAAGTACTGGTCCAGACAAGTGGTCGTGTCAGTGCCACTTTCCACAATCATGGTCGGGTATATCTCTCTGACAATGGGGAGCAGGCCTTAGCATTCGTGGATGGTGGACGAAAGCACCAGATTTCTGCGTTTGCAAATGACAGTAACGGAGAAAAAGTTGAAGGGAAGCCCTATCGTCCGAATGACTTGGTTGTCGATTCGCTTGGGGGGATTTATGTCACGATGACTGCGAGAGGCGAAGTCCTCTATGTTAACGGGGAGGGTGAAGTCACCGTAGCGGTCAGTGGCATCAAGACGCCCAATGGGATTGTGCTCTCGCCCGATGAGTCGACACTCTATGTCTCATCATTCGTCCCCAAGGAGATTTTCGCTTACGAGGTGCAATCGCCCGGGTCGGTTTCGGAAGAAAAGCTTTTTGCTACCATGGATCAGGGGCCTGAACGCGGAGCCGATGGAATGGCAATCGATCGCGCCGGTAATGTTTACTGTGCCGGCCCAGACGCGATTTGGGTTTGGAGTGTTAATGGGGAATTGATTGAGAAGATTAAGTGCCCAAGTAAACCGATCAATTGTGTCTTCGGTGATCCCGATATGCGATCGCTTTATATCACTTGCATGGACGGTCTCTATCGTCAGAAGATGAGGATTAGTGGTTGCTCACCACGCCCGACTAATTTGGATTTGGTGCCTGCCGCGGATGTACCACGAAAGTTGGTCAACGGCGCACCCAGTACCCGAGTGCCTGAAGGGATCGATGCGGAGTGGAATGTTGCATTCTCGCAGGATGGGGACCGTCAGCTGCTTGCGGATCTGTTTTTGCCATCGCGTAATGAGCTGAATTCCTTGCGACCGGCCCTGATTGTGGTTCACGGTGGTGGATGGCATTCCGGTGATAAAACAAAATTTCAAGCGCTTTCTATTCAACTGGCCAGCAAGGGGTACATTGTAGCGGCGATTGAGTATCGCTTAGCAGATGAGGCGGCCTTTCCAGCAGCTATTCATGATTGCTTTGCAGCGGTGAGGTATTTGAGGGCGAAGGCGGATCGACTAGGCATCGATGAAAATCGTATTGGTGCCGTAGGAGGATCTGCAGGTGGTCATCTGGTGGGATTGATGGCATCGGGGAGTGACAACCCTTTTCTTACCGATAGCGTGGAGGGCGCCGCGCAGAGCTCAAGTTTACAGGCTGCAATTGTCATGGCTGGGCCGCTAGAGATGTTGTCCGGCAGCGTGGCGGAAAAATCGAGGAATCAACCTGAGCAATCCAATGCGAATCGGTGGCTGCGAGCCACGTTAGACGAGGCGCCTGTGCTGTACGCGCAAGCGGATGCTTACAAGCAGATCGATGCTAACACATGCCCGATCTTGTTTATGGTGGGTGAGCATGACCTTCCCAGTCGCAATCAAAGATCCAGGGATAAACTCGAAGGTTTGGGAATCAACACAGGTGTCAAAGTCTTCGCAGATGGACGCCATGGATGCTGGAATCGCTCGCCTTGGTTGGAGCAGATGGTTGATGAGATGCATCGTTTTTTCCAGCAAAATTTCTCGGTCGACTAGGGCCGATAATCTCTGCTCAAGTCCCAGCAATCATCAGGAGCTTGTCTCGGAAATTGTTGAATTTCAAGTTCGGAAAATCGACCTTTTCTCTCACATTTTGCGTTGGAAGCTCCTAGCCGTTATCCTTTTTATCTTATCGAATTGACTGTCATTCTGAGTTATTTCACATGATGTATCGCATGTATCGCTCCGTCATTCTTGCTATCGCTGCCAACCTGATTCTGGTCTTATTCGTCTGTGCCGAGGTCTACACGACGCCTGAGGAAGCGAAAGCTGATTCTGATTTCGAATTGCAGGGTGAATACCGCGATCCCACGCGGGGTCTGCAGGCAATTGCATTGGGCAAAGGCGCGTTCAGCGTTGTGGTTTACACCGGAGGCTTACCCGGAGCAGGTTGGAACGGAAAAGAAAAGCAAACCTTCGATGTCGACGCAGACGGTCTTGAGTCTTTGGTTGATCAGTTTGAGAAGGTTGAACGTCGGAGTCCGACACTCGGTGCGAAAGCTCCTGCAGGTGCTGTCGTGCTCTTTGATGGTTCGGCTGAATCGTTAAAGGATCACTGGAAGCCCGGAGCCAAAATGACGGAAGATGGCCTTTTAATGCAGGGCTGCATGAGTCTCGATACATTCAGCGATTATTCGATGCACCTCGAGTTCAGGTTGCCCTACATGCCCGAATCGCGTGGACAGGGAAGAGGTAATAGCGGGCTTTATCATCAAGGTCGTTACGAAACACAGATCCTTGATTCGTTTGGACTGGAAGGGAAAAACAATGAGGCCGGTGGGATCTATTCCATTCGCGATCCGGATCTCAACATGTGCTTTCCGCCACTTCTTTGGCAAACGTACGACGTGGATTTCACCGCGGCCCGCTTTGATGAAGCGGGAAAGAAAGTGCAGAACGCTAAATTAACCGTGAGACTCAACGGGGTGATCGTACATCGAGAAGTTGACTTGCCAAAGTCGACAACCGCCTCACCTCTTCGTGAAGGTCCTGAGAATGGTCCAATCTACCTTCAGGATCACGGTAATCCTGTGCGATTCCGAAACGTATGGGTCTTGCCCCGAGACCTTTCTCGAGAGGCTCGCCGACCGATCGTTCCCTCCTTTGAGCGTTTCCACACGAGCGGTCAGGATCCGGAAGAGGGAGGTCGATTGCTCGCTGGTGATTTAAATTGCGTCGCTTGTCATGCGGCGACTGAAGACGTTTCGCAGTTCATTTCCATCAAGCAAGCTCCCCGTTTGGACGCCGTTGGCAAACGAGTCAAACCGGAGTGGATGTTGAAATTTATATCCGATCCCCACTCAGTCAAGCCCGGAACCACTATGCCTCATCTACTCGGAGGTATGAGTAAGGAGAAGAGAAAGGAAGTTGCATTAGCAATCACCAACTTTCTCGTGGGTTCTGACGTGGTGACCGCCTCAACGAATCGAGCAGATGGCAGGGCGGGTGAGCGATTGTTTCACGAGTCAGGCTGTTTGGCTTGCCATGCTCCTCAAGATGGGCGTGAGTATCAGGCTAACACTTCGGTGCCCTTGGTTGGCTTGGGTGAAAAATATTCCAGGGGAAGTTTGGAGGCTTTTTTAAAGGATCCCCTAGCAGTTCGAGCCTCTGGACGAATGCCACGACTAGATCTCGGTGGAGATGGTTGGCGACACGTTGCCCAGTATTTGACTGGAGAAGATTCCGAGGTGGCGACGTCACCAAGGGAATTTCCCAAAGAACCCAATCTGCGATTCAAAGCATATCATCTCAGTGTCGATCAGATGCCCGACCTTGATGGACGCGAACCTGATCAGACCGGTGTCTCACGTGGTCTGGATATCAGGGTGGGTAAAAGAGACGAGTCAATTGTTCTGCGTTTCGACGGGTTTCTGCCAATCTCCAAGGAGGGACGCTATACCTTCAAGCTTTCTTCAGATGACGGAAGCAGGCTATACATCGACGGTAAACGCATCATTGATAATGACGGGATACACCCAAATACCGCTAAAGAATCTAGCGTAAATCTGAAGACAGGGATTCATGAATTCCGAGTCGATTACTTTGAAAAGAGTGGACAACAAGAACTATCACTCGACGGGTCAGGACCTGGAATGAAGGCCAGTGGTATCGATAAGGCTCTTGTAATGACCAAGGACGCTACCTCTGTAATTCCAGAATCCATCGAAGAGGAGCCCAAAGATCCTGAGGCATTTGTCTACGATTCAAACCTGATTCCTGCGGGAAAGAAATGGTTTGCAAGTTTAGGTTGTGCTGCCTGTCACGAGAGAACCGAAGAAGGGCAGCGGATCGCTTCGCAGTTATTAGCACCTTCACTTGAGGATTGTCAGCCAGCAAGCGGCTGTCTGAATGCTCAGGATGGAGAAGGTCAGTCAGCCACTCCCGGTTACGATCTGACGCCTGTGCAAAGTGGGGCACTCACCCAGTTTATTTCCGCGGTACAGCAAGACGAGCAGGTTGCGAATGAATCTGCTGAGAAAACTTTGGTTCATCGTATGACTGCTTTGAATTGTTACGCTTGTCACCAGCGTGATGATCGTGGTGGTGTTGAGGGCGATCGGAACGCATTTTTCCTAAGTGCTATCCCAGAAATGGGAGATGAGGGCCGGTTGCCTCCACCTCTTGATGGGGTTGGTGATAAGCTGCGAGATGATTGGATGACACAGGTCATCTCTGGTGGTAACAAAAGTCGACCGTATATGAGATCTCACATGCCAGGTTTCGGGTCCGAAATCGGCAAAGAATTAGCTTCGCTCTTGAAGGATCTGGATATTCTAACCGAGGCTGATTTGGCGGAGTCGCGAGAGCCGGTTAACCAACAGGTCACCCTGGGCAGGAGAATGGTCGGAGCTAAAGGTCTCGGCTGTGTTGCCTGCCACACCTATGGCAAATTTAAGGCCACGGGAATTCAAGCAATCGCCCTGGACACCATGACTCAGCGAATTCGGGAAGATTGGTTTCACCGTTATCTACCTAATCCGCCTTTGTACCGACCGGGCACCCGCATGCCGAGTGGATACCCCGAGGGCAAAAGTACGGTAACCGATGTTTATGGCGGTGATCAAGAGAAGCAGATTGCAGCGATGTGGGCATTCCTGTCCAAGGGAGATAAGGGCGGAGTTCCTGATGGGATTACCGGCGGCATGATTGAGCTAAAGCCTGACAGTCGACCCGTGATTTACAGAAACTTTATCGAGGGGGTTTCTCCTCGAGGAATTGCCGTTGGGTATCCTGAAAAAGTAAACGTATGTTGGGATGCTAACAATTTCTCACTCGCCTTGATCTGGCAGGATCGCTTTATTGATGCCAGTAAGCACTGGGTCGGACGCGGACCTGGCAATCAGACACCGTTAGGCGGTAATCCCGTTAGTTTCGAAAAAGTGGCTCCCGTTGCCGTATTGCTCGACAGGAAAGCTCAATGGCCAACACAAGCTCCTCGTGAAAGAGGTTATCGATTCTTGGGTTATCAGCTCGATGAGTTTGGGCGTCCCGCT
>JAYYHM010000287.1:0-4757 GCA_036148415.1 Planctomycetota bacterium | reverse complement strand
TTGTATCTCCTATCCGCGGTTTCCATGCTCTGGTTCGACGCAGATTTCTATCCTATCTCGGACGATACTGAAGGATGGGCGGGTAGCGAAGGCCAAATCTTCGAAAGTCAATCAGCGACTCCCTGTCCGTGCGAGTACCAGGTCGGAGTTTCACACAATGGATGTTTCACAGAGTTAGCCTGCCCCCCTCAAGAAGCCATGATCAAGGGAAATGACCTTGGCTGGAGATTCTTATCTTTGCTACAGCGTGAAAAGTCAGAATGCTCTGATTTCATTTTTGCGACGGTGTGAGCTCTTTTGGGATGTTCATGCTCGTTGGTGAGTTCAGTTCTCCGGTAAAATAGTATGATGTTTCGAACAAGGTCCAAGGCTACGAAGTTTCGCACTTTATGGGTTGCCTACAGCTGCGCTGCAGTATGTTTGATGCTTTCACTTGGATGTCAGGATGGTCCACTTTACGCACTCAAAGTCACGAATCCCTACTATTCGTTAAAGGAATGGCGGAATGAGAATGCCTATGGGCAAACCGAGTATGATCGTTGGCAGGAGATGCTGAGTCTGAGTGATTCGATCCAGAACTTCTCGGTAGAAGATCAGAGCCTTTGGTTGGATCGATTTGCGGAGATGCTCGAAAATGAAGAGAGCGCGGAGATGCGAAGATTGGTTGTCGTCGCGGCAGGGCAACTCGATGGCACTCAGTCATGGAAACTAATTGAGACTGGGCTTAAAGACACGAATACCAAAGTTCGAATGGAAGCGTGTCGGTCCTTGGGAAAACGCCAAGATGACGATTCATTGCGATTGCTTGCCACTGTGATTGGTAGTGATACGAATCAGGATGTCAAAAACTCTGCTGTGACTGCTTTAGCATCCTATCAAGGTGAGGTCGCAGTCGATTCCCTTCGCGTTGCATTATCGGATCGGAATCCGGCTACACGGGCGATTGCGATCAACTCGCTTCGAGAGTCAACTGGCAAAGACTACGGAAATGATCCCAAAGAATGGATCGCAGCGTTGGATGGTCAGCAAATGGATGAGGAACCCACTCGGTTTGCAGACCGTATGCTTGATTTTTTCTAACGCTCGCTTTGCGATTGAAGTAACGTGAGAGCTCGATTCGATTTCCCATCGTTTCGCCCTGCTTGTTCATGAAAAGAACCCGCGGCGGGAAGGCTGTGAAAACCTTCCAAAACTGCTTGGCTGAGACCAGCTCAGCTGGTCTAGCCGTGCAAGCTTCTCGCTCGTTGCACCATGCAGAGGACTGACAACATGTTGCTCTGGTGTAGAAGTAATCGGATTTTGTGAACCCCCTTTCTTTCAAACCGTCGGTCGCTGAAAATAAGGAAGCGGAGTGGAGTGATTCTCGTTTCAAACAGAATCGGAAGGTGCTCCGATAATTGTGGTTTCTTGATGTAAATTAATCGACACTCATTTTAGATTGACAGCTGAACTCACAAATGAGCTCCTTCGAGTTCCAAATCGACCGAAGCAAGCGAATTGCTGACGACTGTTTTGGCTTAAACCATTAGAAGACTTATGAAATACGTGATTGTGATTCCTGATGGGTGTGCTGATGAACCTCTGGACGAGCTTGCTGGGAAAACCCCACTTGAGGCCGCGAAAATACCCGCAATGGATAGATTGGCCTCAAAGGGAAAAGTTGGGCTTGCCAATAACACACCAAGTCATCTGCCTGCCGGTAGTGAAGTTGCGAATCTCTGTCTTCTTGGATACGACCCCGATCAATACTTTACTGGGCGGGCACCGCTGGAGGCTGCTGCGCAAGGGATAGAGTTAGCGTCCAATGATTGGGCAGTTCGCTGCAATCTAGTCACCATTGAAGATCAGGTGATGAAAGATTTCACTGCGGACCATATCACCACCGAAGAAGCATCGGACTTACTCGCTGCGGCTCAGAAAGAGCTACTTGGCGACAATGATCTGGAATCTAGGTTTGAATTCATCACAGGCGTTAGCTACCGGAATCTATTGGTTTACCGTGGTACTGGGCCTGACGAGATCTTCTCGGCTGACACAAGGACGTCCGCACCCCATGACCTCACTGATCTTTCCATTGGTGATGATTTCCCACGCGGTCCAGGGAGTGATCTCTTGGTTCGGTTGATGAATGAATCAGCTGCGTTGTTTGCTCAGCACCCAGTCAATCTCGCGCGGATAGCTGCTGGCAAGCGACCTGCTACGAGTCTGTGGCTTTGGGGGCTCGGAGGCGCTCCGGCGTTGCCCTCGTTTAAAGAACGCTACGGTATTCAGGGTACGATGATCACCGCTGTGGATCTGTTGCGTGGTATTGCGGCGCTGGTGGGATGGCCACGTATCGAAGTGGATGGTGCAACGGGTTACCTTGATACAAACTACGCTGCAAAGGGGAAAGCGGCAGTGAAGGCTCTTGAAGATCATGATTTAGTGTGTGTTCACATTGAAGCGCCCGATGAGGCGTCACACGAGGGACGTCACGAAGCCAAAGTCGAGACGCTTGAGCAGATCGATCAACACATTGTGCAACCACTTGAGGAAGCGTTGCAGAGTTACGGTGACCATCGGATTCTAGTGACACCTGACCATCCTACGCCTTGCACCACTAAGAAACATAGTCATGGTTCTGTACCGCTACTGATAGCTGGAACGGGGATCGAGGCCGATGAACAGCATACCTATAGCGAAGTTGCCGCCGCGTTGAGCGGCTGGTTTTATCCCAAAGGTTGGGACATGATGGATGAATTCATCAAATCTTGATCTCGTTTCCCGCACTCCCGTAAATTCACTAACGCAAACCTTGTTGAATGCTCTCACGCAGCATTCAAATCTAGAGCAAAAAAATGTCTTTGATCGTTCAGAAATTTGGCGGTACCAGCGTCGCTGATGTTGAAAAGATTCGAGCCGCAGCACGGAAAGCGATTCGCGCACAGCAAGCAGGGCACCGAGTGGTCATGGTGGTCAGTGCGATGGGAAAGAACACGGACGGTCTACTTGATCTCGCTTCACAGATTAGTGAATCACCTCCGGCGAGAGAGATGGATATGCTTTTGAGTACAGGGGAACAAGTGAGTGTTGCTCTGGTTGCGATGGCAATTCATGATCTTGGATCCAAGGCGATCAGTTTGACTGGCGGTCAGATCGGGATGAAGACGGATAACAGCTTCAGCAAAGCGAGAATTCAATCGATTTCAACTGAACGTATCGAAAGGTTGTTAGAGGATGGCAATATCGTCGTGGCCGCTGGTTTTCAAGGTATCGACGATGATCTAAATATCACCACACTTGGGCGTGGTGGAAGCGACACCACCGCGGTTGCACTTGCTGCCGTGTTGGGTGCTGATGCATGTGAGATCTACACGGATGTTGACGGAGTTTACACGACGGATCCACGATTATTGCCTGAAGCTCGGCGTGTTGACGTGATTAGCTACGATGAAATGCTGGAGCTTGCAAGTCTTGGTGCGGGAGTGATGCATAATCGAAGCATCGAGTTCGCGAAGAAGTTTGGTGTTCCTATTCATGTTCGTAGCAGTTTTTCCGATACCGAAGGAACGATGATCGTTGCGGAGACGGAATCCCAATCTCAACCGGTAAGCGGAGCTGCGATGACAGCGAGTGAAGCACGCGTCACTGTTCTGGGTGTGCCTGATGTTCCCGGGAAGAGTAAGCAGATCTTTGCTGCGATTGCCAATCGAAAAATTGCTGTCGATATGGTGGTGCAGAATATTGGTAAGGAAGGTCGAGCCGATATTTCTTTCACGGTTCCACGCAGTGAAATCAAAGCGACTCTTGAGGCGGTGGATTCAGTGCTTGATCAGGTGGGAGCTCATCGTGTGACCCATGATGATGAGGTATCGAAGGTATCGGTGGTGGGATTGAATATGGCCTCTCAGACGAATGTCGCTGCGAAAATGTTTCGTGCTCTTTCTGATGCGGGAGTGAACATACAGATGATCACCACCAGTGAAATTAAGATTTCTACGTTGGTCGCGAAAGCTGATGCAAGCACTGCTTTAAGAGCGGTCCATCAGGCATTCCAACTGCACAGTCGTCCAGATGATGCAAAAACATGGGGGCAGATCAAAGCAGAGCGAGACGGTAACGCGGACGTGGATGTACTTGTCAGTCGTTTGCAGGACGATGCTCTAGAAGCCCTGACTTTGACGGGTATTTCTGTGACGGAGAATCAAGCGAGGATCACCATCCACGGCGTTCCCGACCATTTCGGGATTGCAGCGGAAATGTTTGAAACGATTGGTGATGCTGGAATCTTCATTGATATGATCGTTCAAGGGAACGACGGTGAGGGACATGTGACAAGTATTAGCTTTACCGTCGATGCAGCCGGGATCGAGCAGGCAGTCGCCGTTGCGCAAAGCATCTGTGAAAAGTATACGGCTGGTGACGTGCAATCATGCGGGCAGATTGCCAAAGTCACGGTGAGCGGTATCGGGCTGCGGAGCCATACCCATGTGGCAACGAGGTTGTTCGATCAGCTCTCAGCAGCTGAAATTAATGTGGACATGATCAATACCAGTGAGTTGCAGGTCAATGCAGTCATCCAGTCTCAGTATCTTGCAACCGCCACCCATCGACTTCGTGAAGCATTTTCAGATGCTTTAAGGTAGATTATTGATGAAAGTTGGATCTATGAGCCATGAGCCGTTTGTAATGGTCCCACGTGGATCTGATTTTCAGCATCCGTGATAAAAATGCTTTAGACTTTAGTAGAGCTAAGAATCATTCGACAAAACCGCAGG
>JAYYHM010000286.1:0-2501 GCA_036148415.1 Planctomycetota bacterium | reverse complement strand
GATCCCTTACATATTTTTGGCCGAAAATCATACCGGTCCTCCTGTCCCTAGCGCTCAGTCACTTCCTTGACCCACCCAGAGGCCTAGGCGAGAAAGTACTCCATCTGGATCCGGGGAAACTCAACAACTTGCGAGCTGGATCGACCTCCATCAAAGAATGGGATGAGTTCCCTGACCATGTCGAATCCTCCGCACTGGAACATGTCTTTGATGCGGAGAGCAACGCATCGTCTTGGACACTGTCCCTACGACAACAGAACGTAAAGGAATCGTGGAAGGTTGTGTTGAATGAGAAGGAGCTTGGGAGATTAGTGCGTGACGAAAATGACCTCCGAAGCGACTTTGAAATCCCGCCACAATTGTTACAGGAGTTCAATAATCAGCTTTCTATTCATGCTACTTCATCCAAGTCAGACGATGTCAGAGTCGGTGAGATCGAGATTCACGATCAATACATTGAGAATATACGAAATCAAGCAAAGATTGAGATCGTGATCACAGACAGCCAACAACAACCCCTGCCAGGTAGAATCACGGTCGTTGACGCTAACGGAACCCTGACCCCGCTCACCCCTCTTGCATCTTCCAGCCCATCAAAATTGGTAGAGCAGAAAGGGAGTGTGACTCATGGTGCCGCGGATCAACCCTCTGATCCCATGCTTGCATCCAGAGAAGGCGTGATCTACACCGCAACAGGTCATGCCTATTTCGGTGTGCGACCCGGCGCCTATCGCATCTACGCGAGTCGCGGATTTGAGTACTCAGCCCCCACCACCCAACTCACCGTTGGCAGGGGCCAACATGCCAAACGCACTTTGCAACTCGCAAAGGAAGTGAATACCGAGGGTTGGGTTGCTTGCGATACTCATGTTCACACGATGACCTATTCCGGTCATGGCGACTGCACACTGCAGGAGAGACTGGTGACTCTCGCTGGTGAAGGGATCGAACTCCCGATTTCAACAGACCATAATACCCAAATTGACTATTCTGAAACGGCTTTAGCTCTTGGGCTATCTAAATGGTTCACCTCAGTAGTGGGCAATGAAGTCACGACCAAAAATGGACACTTCAATATTTTCCCCACTGCTGCTCAATCGGCTCGCCCCAATCATCTCGCGGCAAACTGGCAAGAGCTTTTTGATTCCATCTTCGGGAATCCACAGGTCAAGGTTGCGATCCTGAACCATGCGAGAGATTTACATTCCAGCTTTCGTCCCTTCTCTCCCTCGCACCATATCAGCCTAACCGGAAGCAACCTTGATGGTTTTGACAGACGATTCAATGCCATGGAACTGATCAATTCAGGTGCTGTACAGACAGATCCTATGGAACTTTTTCGTGATTGGTGCGGACTGATCAATCACGGCATGAAAGTGACGCCGGTGGGAAGCAGCGATTCACATGATGTCACACGTTACATTGTCGGGCAGGGACGGACCTACATTGCAGCCGACGACAAGGATGTCAGCAAACTCGATACCTCCGCCTGCGTGCAGGCTTTCCTCGAGGGCAAAGTCATCGTCAGCTATGGACTATTTGCACACCTGACAGCCGAAAGGATTCCCAAAAAAGCCGATAACCAGCTACCCGCTCCCCAATCCGCTCCGACAAATCCGTTGAGTGACATGAAAAAGGCGGGCCCAGGCGAAATTTTGAGACTCGGGAATCCCCAAAGCAGCATGATCCGCCTGCACGCAGACCTACGTCTCCCGAGCTGGTCCGAAGTCACCGAGGTCGAACTCTGGATCAACGGACACCCCAGTAATGACGCTCCAATGCAGGTTGTGGCTCCCCAAGTTCCCGCTGGTCGCAATCAGGATTCCATGACCAAACTCAATCACCAAACAGCGTTTTCCAGCACAAGAAAATCGTATCAATGGCTCATTCCCGAGAATCAATTCAAACATGACTCGTGGGTATCTCTGGTCGCCCGCGGTCCGGGAATTCGCAGCCCCCACTGGCCGACAGCGAGGCCTTATCAGCCTGATTCAACAACGTTTGAAGGATATACCTTTAGCTGCACAGGCCCGATCTATCTCGACTTGGATGGAGATGGCCAGTTCCGTTCTGCCCGAGAGATCGCTCAAAGCCTTGGCAAGATGTGGCTGGACTCGAAAGAGAAAAAACCTGAAGATCCGGGAACGATGGTACTCGAGGAAATCAGTCATGCACTCAGCGAATCTCACGCTTCGGTGAGAGACCAGTTCGCTGAACTCGCGTCCACGAAAATCGAGGACTTCTCGAACTGGATGACCGGTTTGTCACCAACACTGAAATCCCAACTTGAGCCGTTCCATCGTGCGTGGCAGCAGAGCATACGTGCGCGATTAGAACAGAACGAATAAGTAACCCTGTCATGTCGATAGAGCTACTCACCTTCTCAAGTTGACGGTCTTGAGAAAAAAAATTGATTTTTGCACAAAACCAGACTCAAATTCCTTGAAGGAAGTTGCCGACCAATCAAAGTAGAATTGAGGTTGTTTCGATGAAGATCTTAT
>JAYYHM010000285.1:0-5953 GCA_036148415.1 Planctomycetota bacterium | reverse complement strand
GGGTCAAGTTTAAGACAACCCAAGGAGAATTCGTTGCCGAACTCTTCATCAACCAGGCCCCTTCCGCAGTTGCCCACTTCATCCAGTTGATTGAAGACGGTTATTACGATGGGAAAGACTTTTACCAAGTGATCGACCACTTACTTGCTCTTGCCGGCGATCCTGACTTTACGCCATCCGATCCGGGTGCGAAATTCTTGATGGACGAACACGGCCGTCAGGGAGCTCGGTCCGGGATGCGCGGTTCCTTGGTGATGGCCAAAGTGCCACGTGAGAATGCGCAAGAGGGTGAACCGAATTTCTTTCCCAACTCGGCAAGTAGCCAATTCGCAATTCTTCTCACCCCGATCCTTGATGCACAGAGGGAACAGACCGTCTTCGGCATCGTCATCGAGGGGATGGAGGCAGTCTGCAGGCTGAATCGAGTGGATCCTCACGAGAAAAAGAAGAAGGGCCAGCAAGAGGTTCCACCCGACAGCATCATTGAGGCGACTGTGATTCGCCGACCCAACACTCTGCCTGAACCTGTTTATTTTCGTTGAGCTCCACTCACTCTGAGGTAGCTCGCGCTGCGAAATCGAGAAGCTAAATGAGTGAATCCAATTCATCGGTAAGAGATTTGAATCGCTCCAGTGTCGTGCGGACCGGTTCGGGACTGGACATGTCAACACCGGCATCTCGGAGGAGTTCAAGAGGATCTTTACTGCAACCTCCCTTGAGAAAATTCAAGTAGTCTTCAAGCTCGCTCTGGCCGCCCTCAAGCACCCGACGAGATAGAGCGATTGCCGCACTCAGGCCAGTTGCATACTTGTAAACATAGAACGCCCGGTAGAAGTGTGGAATTCGAAAACATTCCAGTTCAAGCGACGGATCAATTTCAAAGCCGGCTCCGAAATAAGCATCAAGTAGTTCTCGATAGACTTCTTTGAAGGATTGAACGGTGAGGGGTTCACCCGCTTCGGCCATCTCATGAGTTTTTTTCTCGAATTCCGCGAACATGGTTTGCCGAATGACCGTGGCACGAATACTGTCCAGTTCATTATTGATCAAGTAAGCACGCTCTTGATCATCCGATGCATTTTTCAGCAGATGTTCGGTAAGGAGTTGTTCATTGAACGTGCTGGCTACTTCCGCCACAAAGATAGTGTAGTTGTAGTACTCGAAGGGCTGGTGCTTAGCTGAATACCAGCTATGCATCGAGTGCCCCGCTTCATGGGTGAGTGTGAAAACATCGTTGAGCACTTCGGGTTTGAAGTTCATCAAGATGTAAGGGGCTCCATCATACGATCCGCAGCTGAAGGCACCGCTCTGTTTGCCTCGGTTGGGATACCGGTCAGCCCAACGTCCGCGGAGTCCTGCTTCGAGTGTCTGGGTATATTCTTTCCCGAGAGGCTCAAGAGATTCAACGACGACGTCGACAGCAGCATCCCACGGATGGGTTTTATCAATGTTGCTTAGAATTGGGACATAGGTGTCATAATGGTGGAGTCGTTCGAGTCCCATTTTGCGTTTTCGCACATCAAGATAATGATGCACTGAAGGTAGGGAATCTCGAACAGCCTGAATTAAGTTTTCATAGACACTCACCGGAACATTGTCTGGGAATAAAGCTGCTTCTAAGCTGCTTTCGTAATTCTTGGCTCGGGCGTAGTAAACATCCTTCTGGATGCTTCCTGAGAGGGTCGCCGCGAGTGTATTTTCGTGAGCGATAAATTGTTCATAGTATTGGTGAAACGCCTTTTGCCTGACTTCCCGATCCGAATGAATCAGGAATTGGGAGAACGTGGCATGAGAAAGTTCTGTCGAGTTACCTTCGGAATCTTGAATCGTTCCAAAACGTAAATCTGCATCATTCAGTTGGCGAAAAGCGTTTCCTGCAGCGGAAGCCATCTCTCCTTGCATAGCCAGTAGGCGTTCCTCGTGATCGGTTAACGTGTGCTTCCTGTAACGTAGTAAGCGCTCCAATTGGAGTCGGAAGAGATCCAGTTGACCATCATTAAGTAGTTCGTTGATGGTTTCCTCAGGGATGGCCATGATCTCCGGCCTCATGAAGCTGGAAGCCTGTCCAGCACGAACGGCCAGATTTTGAAACCTCGCCTGCATCGCCTGATAATTACTGTTACCCTGATCTTCGGTCGTCCGTAAGAAAGCATAGGTGCCAAGGCGTTCGGCTAGTCGATCAAACTCGCTATCAAAAGTGAGTGCTGCAGCTAAGGATGAAGCCGATTCACTCAATTTACCTCGATAATTCTCAAGTTCAGGAATGAGTCCATCGAGCTTTTTAAAATCTTCCTCCCAAGCAGCATGGTCTGGGTAAAGAGTGGAAAGGTCCCAGCAATCCGTCTGTTTGACTTCGTCTCGTGAAGGAAGTGTGTTTGTGGTCATCCGTCTATCGATCTATCAGTGAGATGGGTAACAATTGCGTTAGGTGATGGTTGATACTCGTCGAACCATCCGAGGGAGTTGTGCGATAAAAGTCTCTTTTCAATCGTATGGACTAGAGCAGTTTCAAGAACGCTCTCATCCAAGCGGGGTGTGCTGGCCACGCGGGAGCAGTAACAAGATTACCATCCACGTGCGCTGAATCCATCGTTTCGGCGGGAGCAACATAGGTGCCACCAGCGACCGTTACTTCGGGACCCACGGCTGGATAACAACTGCACTGACGATTCGTGAGTAACCCCGCTGATGCAAGGATCTGAGGGCCATGGCAGATCGCAGCGATCGGCTTGTTCGCTTCTCCGAAATGACGAACAACTTCTAGGACGCGTTCATTCAGCCTGAGATACTCGGGTGCTCGACCCCCTGGGATCACTAATGCGTCGTACTGAGAGGGGTCTATCGAATCGAAATCGGTATTGATTGCGAATCGATGCCCTGGCTTTTCACTGTAGGTCTGATGACCTTCAAAGTCATGAATCGCAGTCGCAACGCTATCCCCCGAAGATTTATCAGGGCAGATAGTTGAAACTTCGTGACCTGCACAGAGCAAAATCTGCAGGGGAACCATCGCCTCATAGTCTTCTACAAAGTCGCCCACGATCATCAGGATCTTTTTTCCACCAGCACCTAACGAGGTCATTTTTTCTGCTCTCTTCCAATGATGGGTCTCGATTCGGCCGTGCTCAGAATGGAGCCGACCGCTGATAGCGTAGAGTATGGGGATTGCGGACAACCTGCCAACCACGTGTCTCACAGGGAGCTTCAAGATTCACTGAGGATTACCTCAATCGGGTGGTTTGGCTTAGTCTGAGAGCTTTTTCGGCATCTCTTGATACATCGGTGAATTCTAGGCCTTCTTTGCCCACTTTTCGCCTTATCCGCTTGCCGCCTACTTCAAGTTTGTGAGTCGTGCAGGTTCGGTTTTTAGCGAAAATCCAGATTGAATCGGTCACGGATCTTTCATGACACAACCGGTCGGGGCGGTTGTAACTGATTTTTTGCTTGGCACCAGATTACAAAACATTCGCGGACAGAAGAACTGTCGAGTAAACTGTGCATGGTGACGATCTTCTCTAGAGAACCTAGAATGCCTATTCCTGGGTTGTAGACCTAGGGAAGTTGGATGTGGCAGGGAGATTTATCTGAAAGCTCCGATCAGAGAGAGTTTTTGTTTCCAACCTGCCTAGACCACTTACCGGTATCGTGATCCTAAACTCCAATTTATGTGTTCTGCGTTTGCATCTGCCTCCCGCTGAGATGCGAACAACTCGTTGAACCAATGCAACAACGAGCCGGAACCAACCAAGGGTGTATCTTCTGATGAAACATATCATCGCAACCTTACTGGTAATTTCTGCTATTCAAAGCTCAACACGGGCTGACGATCTCGTCTCGACGACCGTGCTCAATCATTTGGGGCTTACACAGAGTTGGGCAAGACCGATCACTGCTCCTTGGGGCGCAGATTCGATTGCTCATCAAGAGTTGGTCGTGATGGAAGATCAACCGGTGGAGTATTTGGAGCTTGTCGAAGTTGCGGATGCGGCGAGTGCACAGCCCGCAGACGAGGGTCAGCCAGCAGGTGGTGTTCCCGAGCCAAAACTATTGGCAAGGTTGCGCATTGATCTGATTCCAGCAAACGGACATCTAAGTAGTCGCGAAGAAGCAGAGCGTCGCGCGAACAATGAAATTCGTCGACTCAAGCGTAAGGGCATTACCGCCGAGACTCGTACTCGGTCCGTTCCGAGAGTGCATCTATTTTCCATTTCGCGTGACGGTACCTTGGAGAGTCGCGATGCGGAAACTGGTGAGCCCATTTGGATGATCCGTGTGGGCGATCCGATTCTTCCTTACCTGGCGCTCGGCGCAGACCAGAAGCAGGTGGTGGTGGTGAATGGGCCGAACCTGTATCAACTGGATGCAGCGAATGGAGAAGTGATGTCCGAGGTCACAACGATTGGTGCACCCGCCTTTGGTGCCACTATCGCTGGTGATTTTGCGATGGTGCCCATGATTGGTGGCGGTATTGAGTGTTATCCCCTGCGGGACCTGACGTTGGATCCTTTCTTAGAGAGGGTTGAGGGCGACACGCTTGCGTTACCTATCCGCTCACCGGATGTGGGATCTTCTAGAACCGCTTGGGGAACCGACGGCGGTTTTGTCTATGTGATGGAAATGCAGGGTGTACCTTCCTTGCTGTTCCGACTAAAGACTGACGGAATTGTGAGTGGTCGAATAGCCGCGGCGAAAGGAAATAGATTCTTCTTTGGATCAGAGGGCGGGCAAGTCTATGGCATCCGTGCGACTCGCTCGGGTGAAGTACTTTGGAGTAAGCCGATTGGTGAGCCCTTTTATAACGAGCCCATCGTTTACGGAGATCAAGTACTCATTCGCTCCGCTTACGGTAATCTCTTCTCGTTGGATGCGGCGACTGGGGACCGTACGTGGGCGAGCCCTGTCAGAGGCGTTGGTGATCTGATGGGTGTGATTGATGGCAACCTTTACCTCACGACGTTGAGTGGTCAATGTGTGGTGATTGATCTCGTTGACGGGAGTTTGGTTTCTGCTCCAACGGATCTACGTCCCGCAAACTTCGTCCTGAATTCAATGACCAATCGACTTTACTTGGTGGGCGATCAGGGTGACGTTCAATGTGTACACTCCGAAGGGGATAGCTTGCCTACGTTTCATCATGAGCTTTCCAAGCCGATGAAAGTTGAGGATACCACCACTCAGCCTGCGGGCAACGTTAAGCCCAACCAGCCAGCAGCCAACGGAAACAATGACCCATTCGGAGCCGGTGGAAACGATCCATTCGGAGCTGGAGGAAACGATCCATTCGGCGCCGGAATGGAGGAGGGGAATGATCCCTTTGGAGCCGGCGGTAATGATCCTTTCGGTGGCGGCAATAACGATCCTTTTGGTGGAGGCGGTGATAAGATGGAGGATCCGTTCGGGAACGCTAATCCGTTTGGGAATTAGGGATCGCCTTCACGATGGATCACGTTAGTTTCACATCACCAAGTAATGAAAAAATCGTGAGCAGAACGCATTGAAGAGTCGGGTTGTGAGGCCAAGAAGCGGCGCGGTCGGTTCTCAGCTGGTGACTCTTTTCGCTTTTGGCTCAGGCCAGTGCTCGCTGATTTTCCTCTTCAAAAATTCAGCGCTACGCATCAATTGATCGAATCCCTCAACTCCATCTTCAATGCTGATCCAATTGTCTGAGAATCCAGCATCTCTGAGGATCGAGAAGATGGCATCATAGTCGTTGAGTCCTTTGCCGATCTCCCCGTGGCTGAGTCGTTTTGCATATCCCTCAGCGCCCGTCTCTTCCGCTCGCAAATCTTCAATGTTTCCTTCGAGTAAATATCGATCACTCGCATGCATAGTCACCACTCTGGGAGCCACTAATCGCAGGAGGTCGAGTGGATCTTCACCCGCGAGGATGGTGTTGCTTGGGTCATAGTTGACTCCAAAATTTCGTGCCGTTACCGAGTTGACCAAATCGTTG
>JAYYHM010000284.1:0-2679 GCA_036148415.1 Planctomycetota bacterium | reverse complement strand
GCTGGAATACCCGCCGCCATCCACTCAGGTTCTGGTGCATCTTGGAGATAGTGATCGAAAAATTGCTGCATGCGTTTTGCAAAATCTCGACGATTGTAGTCGTCCATCACCCAGTGTGGCTCACCGTTGTAATTGAGCATCCAAGCTGGACGCCCCAGCCTTCGAAGCGCAACGAATAATTCAATCCCCTGATACCAAGGTACAGCACCGTCCTGATCATTATGGAGAATTAGCAATGGTGTGTGGATCTTATCGGCAAAGAACAGAGGTGAGTTGACCACATACTTCTCTCTGGCACTCCAGAGATCCTCGCCGATGCGGCTCTGTGTCCTTTCATACTGAAACATTCGACTCATGCCGCTGCCCCAACGTATTCCACCATAGGCACTGGTCATATTACTCACCGGCGCACCCGATTCAGCGCAAGCAAATCGATCGGTCTGCGTCACGAGATAGGCTGTTTGATACCCACCCCAGCTATGACCTTGGATCCCAATTTTGTCTTCCTTCACAAATCCTTGCGATACGATGTGATCCACACCAGGCAGAATCGCCTTCACGGCACTCTGCCCGGGCTCGCCCGTGGTGTAAGGGATATCCGGAATGAATACCAAATATCCTCGGCTTACATAAAAGCTATGACAGATGATAGAACGACCCGCTGCGGGGGTGTAATACCGATGGAGATTGTCTGAATTTCGCTCATAGAAATAAACCAGCATGGGATACTTCTTGGTAGGATCAAAACCATCGGGCTTCAAAAGGATACCATCGAGAGGCTTGCGATCCTTGGAGTCCCAATGGACCAGCTCCGCGGAACCCCAAGAGAATTGCTCTTGCTGCGGATTGGTGTCACTTACTCTGGTCAATTTCTTGAACTCAACATCGGTATACCAGAGGTCGGGACAATGACGGAATGTACTGCGGGTGAACAAAATGCCGTCACCCCGTTTTGATTTCTGTATCCCGCTTAGTCTTTCATCCAGCATGATGAGTTGCTGAGGCGGATGCTCTGGGAGCTTACCCTGCTCTCCTAAACTGAGTTGAAAATATCCGCTCGCTTTAGTTTTCGTATTGAAAGCAGAGAGAAAGATCATCTCTTTGGGGTCAATCGATATTTTCTCAGTATCGAGGCGAAGATATCGGAATCGGATATTTTTCTGACGCCCTAACCCCAACGTTAGGCATTTGGCTGCTTCCTTACCGTTGGGATCGACCTGCCAAATATCGTAGCGGTCGTAGATCAATAAGGCTTCATCGTTTGCCAACCAACCCGCAGCCCCATAGGGTCGTGGTAGATTAGGTGTGTCATGAAGCTCATCCTGTAAGGGCTGTCGAATACCTTTACTGACGTGCACTGGCTTAGTATTTTTGCCGACGGTGGATTGCGTAAACCATTGGCATTTCTCAGCATCGAACCAGGTAATGAACTTCCCCTCTGGTGATAGAGACGCATTCCATCTGACCTTTTCAGCTACCTTCGTGGGTGCTCCGGTATTCAAATCGACGAGATAGACATCTTGAAATCCCGGGTAATCCCAAGACAGGGATTTACGATAGGGTAAAGTGTTATTGGCGACGGCCACTGAAGCTTTCGATCGATAGTTTAAGCTGACTGACGGCATCGCTCGCCTCTCGATCTGGATGATACGTTCGGATCCCATCACATAGGCCGCTTGATAAGTCCTGCTCTTATCAGATTGGGCCCGCAGTAATTGCTGAGGCTGTAGCTGTGGGTCTTTCCAGTGCCATAAATCCAGCTTTGCCTTTTTGTCTTTATCCGCACTCGAGCTTTTCGAATTCTGCCCTTTTCTTCCGTCGAGGACGTCGTCTCCAATCGGAACTGTATCGAAGTACAGCCTCGCTAGGTCATCAGAGAAGAGGAGTGAGCTTTGGGGAGCAATCCACCAGTCGGGAGGAACACCGTCACTTCCCTCGGTAGCTATCTGCTTAACACGCGGCTTTTGCAAAGCAGTGAGATAAATACTCCAAGATGGAGACTTCGCGTTGTAATCGGCTCGATTACTCATGAATGCGAGATGACTTGAATCCTCAGAAAAAGTTAGCGATCGGTATTCTCCTAAACCCGCCAATAGCGTCATGTGATCCATCGAGGATAACCGGAGCAAATGAACACCATCCGCAACCTGATCCTTATGACTCGCTTGATTGTGTTTGTTCTGTTTTTCGCTCGCCACTGAGGTGACCATCGCCAAGAACTCACCATCTTTCGAAAACTTCGAACTGCTCACATTTGGATAGCTTTGTTGCATCCCGGTGAAGAGATCGATTACCAATAAGGGATGCCCAGCTTCTTTATCCTTATCGTTAGCTTCTTCTTTGGTTTCCGTTTTTTCTGAACCACTCTTATTCTGTTTCTCCGAGTTACCTGGATTAGCACTTGCTTCCAACTCCTTTTCAAGTTGCAGCTCGCCCCGTTCCTCCTTTAACTTTTCGCGACTCTTCAGCTTGATGGGTTTGTTCAAGTTCTCCAAGCCACTCGGTGTCACGCCAAAGACCTCTGTGTTGGCTTGATCAGATTTGATCATCTTGGCAGTATCGGTTCGATCCAGTGAGCAGCTGAGCCACCGTCCGTTGTCTGCCGGAACAGAAAATGACCTCACTCCTTCAACGATCAGGATCTTGCCTGAGGATAACTCTAGAACTTGAAGCTGGGGC
>JAYYHM010000283.1:0-3076 GCA_036148415.1 Planctomycetota bacterium | reverse complement strand
GTAGCTCGAAGCCAAGGGGAGTCAATCGCATTGATGACTCTCAAGACACCTGCTGCTGTCCTTCCGAGACCCCAGTGATTTTCTAAACCCAAGACTACTCCACAGCTTTCGGCAGCGGGCAAGCACTTTTCAAGACTATCGATTACCCATTCGAAACCTTCATCATCGGTGTAACCCTCTAAACGCGGCTCGATTCCACGATTGGCCATGAGCTCATCAAAATTCTTGCTTGTCCCCCAACGCCCAGTATTCACTCGAATCGTTGGTATACCCATGGCATAGGCTAACTCAATGCATTCAATGGTGTGCTGAATGTTCTTCTTTCGCACCTCAGGATCTGGTGAAACAAAAGTTTGATGGGTCGAAAGTCCACAGAGATCCAGTCCCAAACGAAATGCTTTTTGCTTGATCCGCTGAAGCGTTTTGTTTGACTGATCCTCCATCTGGACGTGAAGCACTTCTACAGCATCGAAACCTGCTTCACCAGCCAGCTCAATACACTCTTCTATGGTCAATTTGGTATCGGGGCGATATCGCCAGTAAGAATAAGTTGAGACTGCGATCGCGTTACCGCGAGCTTTGGGATTCGATGGGTTAGCTTGTGCTGCTGAGCTTACGCCAGAATCAGCAAGAGAGGCTACACCCAAGCCTGTACCTGCGGCAAGACCTGCGGCTAAGACTTCGCGACGTTTCATAGCTCGATTCATTACCAAGATTCCTTTTGCTGACGGCAAATTTACAATTGCTTCTCTATTTTTAAAATTGCTTCTCTATCACCAAAATCACTGCATCACCAAATCACTGCGATCTTTGATTTGAAGGCGAAGCGATGAGCACAAAAATAGTACATGTGTGACTCAAAGTTCTAAACCTAATGCCAACTTTCCAAAAATGAAACTGATGCAGCAAAAAACCATGAAGACAGCATTCAGTGCAAATGGATTCCCGTTCACTTGTTAAAACCAAATGATTTAGCACACAGAATCATGCACTTTTTAAATGGACTAACACCTAGTTTTATCCATTGACACTTCCACCGATCGCTCTGGTCTCTCTCAAAACGGCAGTGCTCATGGACGCTCTGCATGACTTGCCATTTCCTGCAAATCATCCTTACCAACCCGAGAACAAAAATCACCAATCGATTCGCCTTCTTGACGATTTGCTTTGTAAGCAGCGAAAACACCCACCATTTCATCCACAACCTGAGAGTCGGGCACAAGATCTTTATAGATATAAGCCAAGCGATTTCCCAGCCATCCCCCACCAACATAAAGAGTGTATCGATCTTTTGCTTTACCGACCAAAGCCATATCAGCGTTGTAGGGTCTCGCACACCCGTTGGGGCAACCCGTCATCCGAATAGTGAATCGCTCTCGATCGAGTCCTAGTTTGGCGAGAGGTTGCTCCAGCCCATCAATCAACCCGGGCAATCTTCGCTCACTTTCAGTAATCGCTAAGCCGCATGTAGGAAGAGCAACACAAGCCATCGACCAACGCCGCACTGTGCTCGTCTGTTCGGTGGTACGAATATGGTGCTGAGTAATCAGTTCAATAAGGCGATCCTTTTTCGCAGCATCGATGTCAGTGAAGATCAGGCTCTGATGCCCGGTCATTCGAATTTCCGTATCGAACTCTTCACAAATCGCTCGGATCGCCGCTTTGTATTGAACCTGCTCATTGTCGTAGAGTCGGCCGTTTTCAATATTTAGACCATAGGACCACTTACCGTCTCCTTGCTCCTGCCAACCCATGTGATCATCAACACCCGTTACATCATCGGGCTTGCAATCTTCGAGGCTATCGCCGAAATAGGTTTCAACTTCCTGACGAAACTTGTCAATTCCCCATTGATCGACTAGGTACTTCATTCGAGCTAGCTTACGATCCGTTCGATTGCCATTGTCACGCTGTACTTTCAAGATCGCTTGGCAGACACCCACCACTTGCTCAGGAGTCACGAATGCCATCCGCTTACCGAGAGCGGGATATGTTGTCTTCTTTGCGGGCGTGGTCCCCATACCTCCTCCGACGAGAACGTTATAACCGACGATCTGTCCTTCTCGGACGACAGCTAGAAGACCAAGGTCCTGCGTATAAATATCGATACAATTATCTTCAGGAAGGGCGATCCCCATTTTGAATTTTCTCGGAAGATAAGTGGGGCCGTACAGAGGCTCCGTCTCTTGTCCTCCACCTACCAACTCTTTTTCCGTGGAGTCTGGCTCTGAGACCCACAGTTCATGATAGGCCGGTGTTTTCGGAGCCATCGCTTCTGTTAATTCATCAGTGATTCTTTGTAGCTCAGCATGAACAGGGCTCACCCTTTTCGCGGGGCAGCACATGATGTTCCGGTTTACATCTCCGCAAGCTGCGAGGGTTGAGAGCGCAAGCTCATTCACCCTTTTGATGGTTGGACGCAGATTGTCCTTAACAATTCCGTGCAACTGAATAGTCTGGCGTGTCGTAATCTTAATGGTTGAGTTGCCGAGTTCCTCACACACTTCCAACATCGAGAGAAACTGATCCGCAGTGCATCGACCACCCGGTATACGCAGCCGTAGCATCATGGAATAGGCTTTATCAAGACCCGCTTTCTTGCGTTCTGTCCTTAGATCCCG
The DNA here is from genome assembly GCA_036148415.1 of Planctomycetota bacterium. Classification (GTDB taxonomy): domain Bacteria; phylum Planctomycetota; class Planctomycetia; order Pirellulales; family Pirellulaceae; genus Rubripirellula. The sequence goes on along the minus strand of JAYYHM010000283.1, from coordinate 455 downwards.
ATCATCTTGCTGATAAGAGCCGTGAAACTTCAGAAGCTGAATATTGTCTGAATTGAAGCAGGCCGTGGGACTTGCGATCTCATCAGCGATGGTTCCGCGGAGAAGACGGCTCTCCTGCTTAATTCCCTCTACTGCTGTGAGTTTTGGCTCTTCGTTTGGCATCGAACTGCTTCTATCCTGATCTTGGTGTAAAAATTACCCGTCTGAATATTCCAGAAGGAAATTCAACAGACAAGTCGATTTGAGTTGGGTCGATTGGAGATTGGACTGCTTTAGTCAAATCTTTGCCAACAGTGGTACCGAATCAAGCCTTCGAGATTCACCCTGCAATCCTCAAAATTGCCTGAGAAATGCCCCGTTATTCGGTCATTTCCGTGCGGACCCAAGTTTACTGTTTAACGTCCTGGACCACTAGAAGTCTCACCGTCCCCATTTTCACTAGGGACCAACGGATT
>JAYYHM010000282.1:0-3106 GCA_036148415.1 Planctomycetota bacterium | reverse complement strand
TCTTGGTGCATTGCAAACAGGATGTGGAAGAAAAAGATCTACTTGAGACTCATATCAAGGCGAATCATGAATCATGCTGCCGCTATTCATGCAATGGCCGAGCAAGAGGCGCTGCAGATCGAAAGTTTTGGGTTTCGTGCCCCAGTCAAAACCATTCCGAATGGCATTGATTTTGATAGGCTCAAACTTTGGCGAGGTCAGGACCGTCAAGTGTTGACGGAGGCTCTAGGGTGGCCTGCAGCGAAAAATCATCTTCTATTTTTGAGTCGCATCCATCCGAAGAAAGGCCTTGAGTTTTTGCTGGATCTTTTTTCACAGCTTTCTCCCGAAAGGCGGGATCTGCGCCTGATGATTGCGGGCCCCGATGATCACGAGTACGCTCAGCAGATTCGAGCCATCGCCCGTACTTCGCCTGTGAGGGACCGAATCCATTTTCTTGGTGAGGTGCTGGGCGATAGAAAGTGGATGTCTTTGGCAGCCGCAACAGCATTTGTATTACCTTCGAAATCTGAGAATTTCGGCATTGCGGTACTTGAGTCTCTCGCGTCGGGTACTCCTGTATTTGTAAGCGATCAGACACCATGGTCGATAGTTAATGACGAAGGTGCGGGTGCTTGCTTACCGTTGGAGATCTGCGAATTTAAAAATCATTTAACAGACGTGATTGATGAGCCTGAGGTTTTGAAAAGGTCTACCACTGCAGCGACTAAAGTCGCAAGCAATTTTGAATGGCGAGCAATCGCGCGGCGAAATATCGAAATGTACGAACAAATATGTGGTGTCTACAAGACCCCATGATTGCGGGAAGCAAATCAGCCGTAAGACAAGTCGCATGTCCGCAACGCTATAATCCTATGTCCCTCAAAATGTTTGCTGATGAGCAATAAAGACGCCATGAAGATTGCTCATGTTGTGCCTCGTGTTAATTCGAGGTCGAGCGGTGTCGCTGAGGCAGTTCTTGGTCTCTGTGCTGAACTCCAAAAAATCGGACAAGACACAAGATTACTGTGTCTTGAGCCAAAGCCATGTGTCGAGCGATTTCAGCCCACCGATTACTACGTTTGTTCGAAGATGCCGTTTGGTAAACGGTTAGGTATTTCGCCAAAATTGAGAAACGGGATCAAGGCTTTCGCTACTGACGGTGATGTACTTCATTCACACAGCATCTGGATGATGCCGAATGTCTACCCGGGCAATGTTGTAAAGTGGGCTAAATGCAAGCTCATTATGTCGCCTCACGGAACGCTTACTGATTGGGCGCTCGAGCGATCGCCAATCAAGAAGTTCATCATGTGGCGTTACCAGCAGAAGAAGGTATTGGAGTCGGCGCATTGTCTACATGCAACATCTTCGGCAGAACGAGATGACCTACGTAGATTGGGATTTAAGAATCCAATTGCTGTAATCCCCAATGGGATTGAAGTAACGGGACGGCCATGCGAGAAAAAGACCGGAAGTCGATTAAAAACGCTCTTGTTCCTTTCTCGAATTCACCCCAAAAAGGGTGTCGATATGTTGTTGGAGTCTTGGAGACAGATCTCGCCCTTTCATGAAGATTGGCAACTTAGAATAGTCGGACCCACTGAAAGTTCGTTTGCGAAGAAAATGATGGCTACTGCTCAAAGTCAGTCATTGCCAAGAGTTGAGTTCGTGGGTGAGAAAAACGGGCCAGATAAAATCAATGAATTACTGAATGCTGATCTCTACGTTTTACCTACTTTCTCCGAAAATTTCGGTATCTCCGTTGCCGAGGCACTGGCTCAGGGTCTACCGGCTATCGTGACGAAGGGAGCGCCTTGGAGCGGACTTGAGACTCATTCGGCTGGCTTCTGGGTTGGAGTATCAACCGCATCCATAACTCAGGGACTCAGGACTGCGATGGGGCTGTCTGTTGAAGAGCGAAATAAAATGGGAGAAAGAGGACGTCGTTGGGTAACGGAAGAGTTTGCTTGGTCGAATGTCTGCAAAATGATGAATGAAGTGTATGAGTGGCTCGTTGGTCTGAGGGACATTCCCTCAACGGTAAGTCGTTGGCAGGATTGAGGATTAAGTGAACCGTTGCATGGCGGTCCCGGCACAGCGTCGGATTAAAGTTCATAGGATTGAAAAGTAATTCTTAGATTCGGTCTTTGCCGATGAGACTTAAGCCACGACAATTCACTCAAACGGTTCTTTTTTGGATCCGCAGCGGCTGCTCTAAGGAACGTCATGTGTTCATTTCAGGCGCGCCCCGAAGTGGGACAACGCTCCTGAAGACCCTTCTGACCCGGCACCACTCCCTCGTAGGTATCGATTATGAATCTACCGGCTTGTTCCGATACCGGCATGTACCGCTAGATTCGTTATTGGAGTTGCCGGATGAGGAGATTTTACGTATCCAGCGTCATTGCAAAGACCTTGTGAGTCTTTACGATGCCTACGCGAAGTGTGTTGTAGATCGACAACGAGGTGAAGTGTTTGTAGATAAAATCTGGCCAAGGGTTTTTCGTTTGAAATTCGTTGACCGACATTTCACACGTGCACGCTGGATACACATTATCCGAGATGGTCGCGACTGTTTCTGCTCCGCTCGAAAACACCGAGATATCCCGCAAGCTTCAAGTGTTGAAAGGTTTGCGAGATATTGGAGGGCGAGCACAGAAATGATTTCGACTTCGCTCCGAAACGGAACGCTGATGGAGTTGCGGTATGAAGATCTCACCTCTAATCCGGGACCAATTCTTCAGCGGGTGATGGACTTTCTTGGATTTGAATTCGAGGAAGCTCAGTTGGATGTTAATGCGTGCGTTCCAAAGATCGCAAGCTGGGATATCCACCAAGGTCTCAACCGAGAGATACATCAAGAGAGCCATTGTAGATGGACCAGTGAGATGTCGTATGAAGAACAACTGGCCTTTCGAAAACTGGCCGGCGGGACGCTAGAGAGGTGGGGGTACACAGGTTAAATGCCCGCGACGCGATCTGTTTCAGGACGGGATCAAATGTTCAGGATCATGCGATGATGAACCTTGACAGTAAGAAAAACATCACCGTACTCATTGGAACAAAAAACGAAGAGAAGAATATCGCAGAATGCCTGAGGTCCTGCGAAAATTTTGATCAGATT
>JAYYHM010000281.1:0-10087 GCA_036148415.1 Planctomycetota bacterium | reverse complement strand
AAATTCCAGATTCTCACGGGAGCTCAAATCGTTGACTGAGTTCGCTTCCGTTGAGAGCGAATGGCTGGTATGGCCCGAGGAATTCGACAGATCAGAAGTAGAGCTAGCGAGGAGAACGTCTCCCGCTTGATTGACTTCCATTTCACGGAGCATCAATTTATTCTTCTGTGCCCATATTCGTTTTAATTCATTCTCCACCAAATCGATCTCAGCGTTCTTTGGCATAAGCCTCCGCATGGCAAGAATTTCGTGGGCAGCCAAATCATAAAGTCCATAGCGCACACACCAGCGGGCGTCGCGTAACATTGCTGAGATGTCATTTTCTTGGCGGTGATCCACTCGATAACGATAGAGGTTTTGGGGTGAATCAGCCCAGCACAGAACCTGATCCTGTTTCAGTGTGATCTCGCTGTCCCGACTTGTCTTGATAAAAACCAAAGGTCCTACCTGCCGAGCCACACCAAACAAAATATTATCATTATGAAGTAAAACACATGGTTTCTCAGCAACTAAAACTGACTCATCTACGCGAGAATCACCCGAGTTAGACACAGGAAGTTCTTTTACCTGAAATGCATTGTCTGCACCTCTGATGTTGGCGGCATCTTGAACCAGCAAACCACCCAAGAGGAAAATCCATGAGCGAACAACAGCTATTTTCTTTGAGGCATCATTCATAATGCGGGAGTACCATAAAACGGCTGAAATCGTCAATGTGAACTCTACCTCTGCACGCGAAGCGAAAGCGATCAATCAGCACGTTGCTGATGATTGAATGGGCGATTCCAAATGTCAAGAAAATCCACTACGGCAGGATGTGAAACACAGTTTCACATTGTGGAGACTCCTTCTGGACAAGCTCACCACTAATTCAAGACTGATCCTTCGCCAAAAATAGATCTCTATCAACAACCCCACGCATGGAAAAAGATTGCAATCGCCTTGAAAATCGCGCGAAAAGGACGCGTCCACGAAGAAATAGTCTCGGAGCATTGATCCATTAGATTCCAAACCCGATAATCTGCTGTTCACTTAAACAGGTTGAGTCATTTCTCCAAGACCAACATCACCTCATTGGCAGACTGAATATGAAGAAAAACTTGATAACAGCACTCTCGCTGCTTTTTTCATTGGCGGTATCCACAAGCAATGCAGCTGAATACCTCAATGGAATCAAATGGAAATCACCAGCAATCGTGACCCCAGGACAAACCGACGCCATGCCACCCTCGGATGCGGTGATATTATTTGATGGCAGTAATTTGAAAGGTTGGAAGAACGGAGAGAACTGGACGGTAAAAGATGGAGTTGCCTACAGCGGCCGGGGAAAAATCACGACACTCGAAAGTTTCGGAGATTGCCAACTGCACATTGAATGGAAAGCTCCTGAACCTGTTAAAGGTAGCGGCCAAGGACGAGGTAACAGCGGTGTCTTCCTAATGGATCGATATGAAATTCAAGTGCTGGATTCTTATGAAAACGAAACCTATCACGATGGACAAGCGGGAGCCATCTATAAGCAAACGCCTCCTGCTGTGAATGCCATGCGTCCGCCATCTCAATGGAATAGCTATGACATTTTCTGGAAGGCTCCCCGCTTTGATGACCAAGGCAAGCTCATTTCACCGGCATACATCACGGCGATTCACAACGGAGTCTTAATCCTCAATCATTTCGAATTGAAAGGGGATACTCCTTATCACCGTCCTCCAGCTTACAACGCTCATCCACCCACTGGACCTATTTCTCTCCAGGACCATGGCAACCCCGTTGGATTCAGAAATATCTGGGTTCGACCCTTCAAATCCGCTGCAGGAGAACAGGTGCGGGATCCATATATCAAAAACGGTGATAAAGAAACGCCGATCCAGCCCTAGGTTGCCACGCATTCCTGGCTTCTTTTTCCGTCTCGGAGAGTGAAAGACTGAAGCTCATCTTCCTAGACCCGTCATTGGTATTTTGATTCCATTGACGGGTTTTTTTGGAAATCCTGCCCCAGTTGCAAGTCATGAAAGCAGTTGAGCAGACAACTCGGTTTCGCAAGCCTGAATCAACTGATTGACAAGTGCATCAGCTTGATCACCACTCAGGGTAGCATCATGACGCTGCAATGCTACGGTCATGAGAACGCGTTTTCTATCTTTGCCGTCCTTCTTTTCGTCCCGATAGGTTTCGCGATAGGTAAGGTTCGCAAGGGATTGTCCAACTGCATTCTGCACAACTCGCTCCATCTCACGCCATGCAACATTTTCCGCAACGACGAAATTCAAATCTCGTTGAACGGAAGGAAACATACTGATCGCGGCTTGCTGCGGAACGAGTCGAGTGTGCTTTAACAAGACATCAAGAGAGATCTCCGCTGCACAGACCGCATCGCTTAGCTTCCACGACTTGAGTACTTTTTTATCGACCAGTCCCAAGTATCCAGCTAACTCATCTTCAAGACGCAGCTCCACACATCCACGCTTCGCAAACCCCGAACGATCAATGGGAGTTACATCGAGTGTGGCTTCCACCCCAAGCCGGATGCAAAGTGCTTCTAAAATACCTTTGAGGGAAAAATAATCTTTGCCCGTGATCATCCCCAGGGAATACTGCTCACTTGGTAAAGTGTCTTCGCCTTCATTGGGGATGTAGAGATGTGCAATTTCAAAGAGGTCCGCATGCAAGCTCGCGGAGGCCCAGTTCTTAGCTCTTCCCTCCAAAAGACTTGGGATCAAACTGCGCCGAAGTGTCTTTGCACCCTTGAGCATAGCCACTTGCGTCTTCAAAGCCTTTCTCTCAGTCCACGGGCTGACCGCAGAATCAAGTTTTTCAGTCACCACACTCGGGGTCATCGCCTCGCTGATACCTGATGCGGTGAGGACATGGCGAATTCGACTCAACGTGGTATCGAAAGGTCTTTTGGCACTGGGTGCAACGGGAATCGGAGAATCATCCGGAATCTTGTCATAGCCATGGATCCGTGCAACCTCTTCGATGAGATCCGCTTCGCGAGTTAAATCGTGTCGCCATGAAGGTGGAGTGAAGGCAGTGCCCTCTGAATTGGAGGATCCGGATTGACATCCCAGAGCTTCTAGGATCCGAGTAATCTCTTCTTGGCCAAGTTGAATCCCCAGTATTCGCTCAAGCTGACTCACTCTGAGCACCACCGGCTCTCGATCGCCAACCCCTGGCGCAGTGTCGATTGTTCCTGTAGCGATAGTTCCTCCGGCTAGATCCACAATCATCTCGCACACGCGTCGGCTTGCCCATTCCACGCCAACTGGATCCACCTTCCGTTCGAATCGATAGGAAGATGGACTGTGTAATTTTAATTTCCTGGCCGTACGGCGGATCGATAGAGGAGTGAATACCGCAGACTCAATCACCAAATCCGTTGTCGAATCGCTTACCTCAGACTTAGCTCCGCCCATCACTCCGGCCACCGCCGAAGGCTCCATGGCATCCGCAATCACACACATGGAGGGATCGAGCTGATATTCCTTATGATCGATGGCTTGCATTTTCTCACCGTCACCAGCCTGCCTGATGATGATCTTGCTGTTGATCAGCTTCGCGTAATCAAATGCATGTAGAGGTTGCCCACATTCCATTAAGACATAGTTGGTCGCATCCACCACATTATTGATGCTCTGATAACGCTCAATCGATCCATCGACTTTCTTCGTCCAGAATACGGATTGCAGCGCCTCGACCAACCATTCTGGACTCGGTCCGACTTTGATCCCCTGAATGACTTTAGCTGTGTAACGTGGACATGCCTCCACAAATTGATTGTCCACTTCGAGGAGATCATGGATGCTGGGGCCTTCTTCTTTGATCAGGGGTTCAGGGAACCGTGTCTCCAAATCAAATAGGACACCGATTTCGCGAGCCACGCCAAGGTGCCCAAGGCAATCTCCACGATTACTCGTGACTTCGAGGTCAATTACGATTTGATCATCGATGACATCAGTGGATTCGTGGTTCAAGCCGGAAAGGCTGAGGCGTTGCGCTAACTCCTCGTGTTCCATTGGGAGGTCGATGTATTTGGCAAGCCACTTAAGGGAAACAAGCATGATTGGACGAAAATACGAGTAATCAGAATCAGAGATAGCACAATTTATCGAATCCTTGCCGTACGCAATACCGCGAAATGGAATCCACCAAGTTTCTTTGCTCAAACCATGTGAATGTCCCAAATGCTCCGAAAAATGGGGTCAAGCCGTCGAAAATCATCGTGGAAATCTGTGAAACGCCCGAGAATTAGCCAAATTTAGCCAATGTTGCTTTCTGAGGTGCTACTATCGATTAACCCGGTTGGCTCTTAAACTGACCTAGCTATGACGGTCCCTCGATCCTCCTTCACGCTCACCGTGATTCATGCCACAGTCACTCCAATGCCCCCGATGTAACGGATCCGTTCGTGTTCCGGATGAAGCTGCTGGGCGCAGAGTGAAATGTCCGCATTGTCAGGGAACGTTTCTCGCACCTGGTATCGATCTAACCCAGCACGACAAGGAAGAGGATTGGCTCTCCCTTGATGAACCAACACGCAGCGCGGGGCGGAAAACGTCCCGAGAGAGTAGGACTAAGCCCCCAATTCGATTGTCGCCTGAACAAAACATACTGAGTGATGATTCTTTGGCAGAGTCATTTTCTGAACGTCCTAACCTTCCAAGCGATAGTTCTGAGCGGGCAGAGAAGCGAGCGGATAAAATGGAGTCGGATCAAGACTCGCTAAGCGGAGTGGATACGGATCTGTTCTCCGAAATAGACGAAGAAGCAAAAGAGGAGGAATTTGTTCTTAAGCTGCCGGAAAAATCAACACTCAAGTCTCCGCCGAAAACAGAAAATCCAACATCATTCAACTCGGGCTTTCTGGAAGACGAGGAAGCTCTACTCAGAGAGTTCGCTGCCGACGAATTTGATGACTTCACTTCAGACTCTGAACCACTACCATCGGCGACTCGATCCAGTCGGGCGAAAGGTATTGCAGGGCAACCCGGATCAACCGGTAAAACACCATCAAATAGAGGAGCTCAGCCAGTCGAGTTTGCAAGTGAGTATCGTGTTACCTGCGAAGTTTGTGGCACCTACACCTACGCTAAGGCAAACCAGGCAGGCAAAACAACAAAGTGTGGTGACTGCTTCTCCGATATCCTGATCCCCTCCCCACCCAAGGTCGAAAAAAAGAAGATCATGGACCTGGATCAGGTAGAAACTTTTCGATTTGAATCCAGCCCGAACACCGAGCGAAGGCCTGACCCCTTTCAAAAATCAGCCGATCAGCTTTTAGAGGAAGCGGAACGTGCCGAGGACGAGGACTCAACAAAACCAAACCATTTCGAAACACCAAAGGTGGGAGAATGGGCTGCAAGCATCTTGGGACCTTTTCGTGATCCCAGCGTATTGGTGCATCTGGTAGGTCTCTGCCTCTTGGCAATCCTTCCCACCTTGATTGTCTTAAAAATGGATATGGCTATTTTGACGCTAGGACTATTCCCGGGTGGTCTTGTTTTCGGATTATTAACGGTCAGCTGTGCAATGGCAGTCCTACTTGCAGCTTCCAATAATGAAGCAAGGGTGTCACAGTGGCCGACCTTCGACCCAGAAGCTTGGTTCGAACAAGTGATTATCGTTGGCTCCGCGGCTTTCATCGTTGCAGTTCCTTGCTGGCTACTCTGCACACTCATCCTTGGTCCCCATCTGCTGTCCGCTGCGCTGACCATGTTCTGCATCTTTCTATTGTTCCCCTTTGTCCTTCTATCGATGTTAGATATGGGAAGTGTGTTTAGCCCCTTCTCCAGCGAGCTAGCACGGAGCGTTACCAAGTGCGAGGAAGCCTGGGGAGGATTTTATTTCTCCTCGGCAGTGCTTTTCATCGGGACCTTCCTGATCTTCTTGATGGGATCCGGACTTTCCAATGAAGCTTGTGCAATCCTATCCATCATTGCAGCAGCGACCGCAACCTTTGTTTACTTCGGAATGATTGGACGGCTTGCTTATGCCATTGGGCAAGCAATTAATGCTCCGCCCAGGACAGATGAGGTGGAAAGAACAAAACGTGAACCCATGGAGTGAGGGCATGAGCTCCTTAAATCAAGCGATTCATCGCAGGTGAAGACTGATACAGACGGAATCGCTCGAGGTTAAACGTCAATCGCTTCTGCATCTTCCGCTCGCTCCATGATAAAGCGAAATCGCGCAGACGCATCTCTCCCCATCAGATCACTGATCACTCGATCCGTTTCAAGATGATCATCAATCTCAACTTTCAGAAGACGTCGAGTCGTTGGATTGAGGGTGGTTTCCCAAAGTACTTTTGGCATCATCTCACCAAGACCTTTGAATCGAGTGATTTCAGGCTTAGCTCGCGAACCGCTCTGCTCAAGGATATCAATTCTGGCTTGTTCATCAGCGGCCCAATGAGTTTCTTTACCAATGTCGACTCGATAGAGGGGAGGAACAGCAATATACAATCTGCCCGCTTGAATGAGCGCCGGCATGTGTCGATAGAAGAAAGTTAACAACAATGTGGTGATGTGATGCCCATCAGAATCCGCATCAGCAAGAAGAATCACGCGTTCGTAACGAAGATTGGGTAACTGAAGACCAGGTCCGATCCCACAACCCAGTGCAGCAACCACATCCTGTATCTCCTTGTTCTCCATAATCTTTTTCAGAGTCGCACTTTCTGTATTGAGTACTTTTCCCTTCAAAGGCAGGATCGCTTGGAAATTACGATCACGACCTTGTTTAGCACTCCCACCTGCGGAATCACCTTCGACGATAAAAAGCTCGGAGTCACCTTTGCCAGTTGAGACACAATCACTGAGTTTACCGGGCAGCATCGTCCGCTTGGCACCACCTTTGCGTGAAACGGCATCAGATGCGGCACGAGAAGCGGCTCTGGCGCGTGCGGCCGCAATAATCCTCGCCACGATGGCATCCGCGATGCTGCGATTATTATTCATCCACTGCTCCATGGCGGGACGAACAAGAGAGTCAACCACACTCTGAATCTCCGGATTATTCAAACGATCCTTCGTTTGCCCCTGAAACTGTGGTTCCGCAACGAAAACAGAGAGAATAACGACGAGACCTTCCCGGATATCCTCATGGGTAATTTTTACACCCCGAGGTGTGAGCTTATGCAGATCAATGTAGTTCCGTACTGCCTTATTCAATCCGGAACGAAAACCGTTGTCATGTGTTCCACCACTTCCGGTTGGAATCCCATTCACGTAGCTTCGCACATGCTCGTCAGTGGAGTCCGTCCACTGCAGAGTCAATTCCATCCTCGCTTCGTCATCTCGCCGAAGAGAAAAAGGCACTTCATGTATTGGATTGGCTTTTCGGTCTTTGAGAACTTTCTTCAGATAGTCGACGATACCATCTTCGTGTAAGAAAGTTTCCTTCTTCTTTGCAACTTCATCGATGTAAGTGATTTTCAAGCCGCGATGAAGGAAACTAGCTGTCTCCAACCTGCCAAGAATGGTCGCACTGTCGAAATCTGTTTTTGGGAAAATCGTTGGATCGGGGGTAAAGGTGATCGTTGTTCCTGAACCACGTACAGCTCCTTTGAGTTTCTGCAACTTTGAGGTTGCCTTACCCTTTGCAAAGCTGATGCGATACTGTGCTCCATCTCGACGAACTACAGCAGTCAACTCTTTACTCAATGCATTGACCACTGATGCCCCAACACCGTGAAGACCACCCGCGGTTTTGTAATTATTTCCGTCGAATTTCCCTCCTGCGTGGAGCACAGTCAGAACCGTCTCGAGCGCGGACTTCTTTGTTTTGGAGTGCCTATCAACGGGAATCCCGCGCCCATTATCCGATACGGTAACCGTGCGTCCGTCTTGATGTAAGGTCACTGTGATTTCGGTCGCATGCCCATTCATGGCTTCATCAACCGAATTATCAACGACCTCCCAAATCATATGATGCAGGCCTGCCATTCCCACTCCACCGATATACATACCGGGTCGCTTTCGAACTGGCTCTAATCCTTCTAGGACGACGATGTCGTCACCTTGATATTTCTTAGTCGCAGTAGCCATGCGGTGAATCTAATCAGTTAAAAATGGAGTTTGGTAAACCGAAGAGCCTGAGGCGAAAATACTAAGGCCCTGCACTCAAAGAACTTATATTAGAGATGATTCCTCACTTTGACTCATCCAAGGGAGGTGGCGATTCAACTGGCGGGAGAACGAGAGATTTAATCTTTCCGTTTTTCTGAATCTCCGTACCACGTCCACCTCTGGAAGTAACACGGTACTTGGCAGTGGAAATATTCTTTTTCGCACCACGATTCGTCTCCACTGTCAACAAATCCCTATCTCCCCCTGAAACCTTGAAACCCAGTAATTCGTCGCCGGAAGTAAGTCGTATCAACGTGACACCTTTACCTGCACCGGATAAGTAATTCACATCTTCTGCCGAACAAACCATTGCTCGGCAATTCTTACTAACAGCTAGAATCACTTCCGTTCCATTGAGCGGTAACACATTGATGACCGCCGCAGAACCTTTTACCCGTGCGTAGCGTCGCCCGGTTCGCGTCGAAGGTTCAGCGAAGGACCCGAGACTAAATCGCAATGCAAAACCGTCAGAAGTAGCAGCGATCGCATGGACCTCAGGACAATAATCTGCATGCTTTGGATCCTCATGAATCCGACCTACGCTTCGAGGGTCAAACGAGATTGCCGAAATGATCCGCTCCCCATCCTTCATCTTAAAAAGTTTCTGTACTGGCTCACCAAAACCAGTTGACGCAGGAACATCAATCATCCTTGCGGTGTAACAAACACCCAAAGAAGAAAAGAAGCCAACAGTCTCTCGTGTACTCCCTCCAACACAAGAAAGCACTTGATCACCCTGACGCACTCGACTCTTACTTGGATCAGCGATATGCTTTTGCCGCTTCACCCAACCATCACGAGTGATCAGCAAATGGCAATCCTCCGCAATGATGAAATCCTCAGCGGTATACTCCGGTTCCTCCTCGATCGTATTGATCAAGGTCTGTCTTCCGGCAGTCTTATTTTTGGAGTACCGACCGACGAGATCAGAGATTTCCTCGCGGACAATCTTCCAACGGCCAGATGCGTTGGTATCCTTGGTGTCTTCCGCTAGTAATTTATTGATTTCCCGAGCTCGCCTCCGCTTTTCTTTGAGTTCATCCAGAACCAAGTTGATTTCTAGACGAGCAAGTCGATAGAGTTTCAACTCGAGGATGGCATCGGTCTGCTCTGCATCCAATCCGCCCTTCTTATTCATGAGCGGAAAACGCTTCATGATCTTCTGAGCCGCATCCGCTTTGCCGTCACTCTTTCGAATGATGCGAATGATTTCATCCAAAGCGTCGAAGATCAGAGCAAAACCATCGAGCACATGAATTCTCTTTTCAAGTGCGTTCAACTCATTGATCAATCGCTCGGTGATGACCTGCAATCGAAAATGCAAAAAGTGCCACAAAACTTCCTTGAGGCTCAAGCGGTTCGGAGCTCCAACCTCAGGATTCTCGGTGGGCACTAGGCATGTGAGATTCACATTGAAGTTATTCTGCAGCTGAGTGTGCTTGTGGAGATAAGCGAGCACTTTATTTTCATCAGCACCTTTCTTAAGGAGAAGATCAACACGAATTTCGTCTGTTGACAAGTCGCGTACTTCGGTCACCAATGGCAACTTGCTACTAAAAATGATCTCAGCAATACGTTCGACCATTGCAGCTTTGTTAACACCGAATGGTATGGATGTAACCTGCAAGATGCGCTGCGACCCTTTGGTCACTACTTTGGTGGTGCCGCGAAGCTTGATGGTACCTTGGCCAGTGGAATAGATCTCTCTAAGCTCTTCTTTTGTATTGGTGATCTGACCCGCTGTGGGGAAATCAGGACCCTGAATCGCATCATTCGCAACCAGTTGGTAATCCTTAATTTCAGGATTCTCAAGCAGCTTGAGTAACGCGTTGCAGATCTCCTTAAGATTGTGTGGAGGAATATTGGTTGCCATCCCCACCGCGATTCCCGTTGCACCATTGAGCAAAAGATTCGGTACTCGGCTCGGCAGGACGACGGGCTCCTCTCGGCTACCATCG
>JAYYHM010000280.1:0-6636 GCA_036148415.1 Planctomycetota bacterium | reverse complement strand
GCCGCACCGACACCCACGTACATCTCAACAAAATCACTGCCCGAAAGCCCAAAAAATGGGACGCCTGCTTCACCTGCAATTGCTTTAGCCAGAAGAGTTTTTCCTGTTCCCGGGGGACCGATTAGCAAGACACCCTTGGGTATGCGTCCACCCAACGAGTGATACTTGTCACTATTCTTCAAAAAGTCGACGACTTCTCTAACCTCTTCGACTGCTTCATTGATACCCGCCGCATCATCAAAACTGATTGCAAGATCTTCTTGTCCGTATAACTTTCCTCGACTTCTCGAGAAAGACATTGGTGATCCCACACCGCCTATCCGGCGAAGCATCACAACTCCCAGAACGACCAAGATGCCAATCATCAGGAGTTCAGGCCAGTGATCCTGAAAAAGTCGGCTCGGCCTTGCATTATCCCAAGTTACACCCGAAGCATTCAGTTGCTCCACAAGCCTCTGATGTTCAGCTTCATTATTCATATCGCGAATGGCTTGAAAGCCTACGCGTTTTGGCTCCTTACTCTTGTCCTCACCGCCTATCCCAAGAGATCGATAAAGCACTGTGCCACTTACAGTTTCATCCGTGACGAGAATATCTCGCAAATCACTTAATTCGATCAGAATCTCTTCATTCTGACTCGAAGTCACAACAATCTTGGCGACTCGACCGCTGTCTTGATCCTCGTGGATCGTCACTTGATCTGGCTCTTGTGAACCTTTGAAGATTGCAGCTTCCGCTGATGCAACCGAAGCTCTCTCTGATGCATCGGATGATTCAGCTAAATCACTATCCAAATCCTCTTGAATCTCTACCTCACCAGCCACAGTGGATTCTGCTGATGCAGCCGAGGTCGGGGAAATCGCGACCTTACGAGCCTCAGCCATCTTCTCTAACAGAAGTACCATTTCCGGATAACGCAAACGTCTCTCGGTACTCCCAAACAAAAATGCGCTCAACATAATTGCGGCGACCACGGCCAACAGCACTAGCCATATGTTCGCTCCGCTACTTCCGTCACCGGAGCCAGAATTTTTGGGGTGCTCGTCATTCATGATTCACTCAAAATGAAAAAATGAGGGATTGGCGTTAGCCACTCTCTGACACTTGCAGGTTTCAGGTAAAGCTAGTTATCAGGGACTCCGGAAAATCCTCCAAGGGGGACCCCTGAGCCTGTTCGCTCACTCCAACAATAATCCGCTACTTAATTCCTGTGGAGAAATTGGAGGATTCACAGGATATAGCTTCTTCTGACGTTTTTTGATCTACCAGCAAAAGAAACAAGCATTTGTGTCTTCTCGCGGTTCCCTCGGTGGGTCGTAGGAGTCGCGAGGGGTGGCGCGAGATTAGCGTCAAATTTGGGTTTTTTTGCCTTCCATGAAGCCCATGGCTCAAAAATAGCAGTCTTCTTGACTCACAAATCAAACCCTTGGACTCACAAATCGCACGTCAAGATGGTTAAACTTGGGCCGTGCAGAGGAACGGACCTGGAAATCTTGTGATCTGGATTCACCTGAGTGGCCAAAATCCCGTCCGTTGCACAAGCGGGAGGCGATGGGACACACCGAATCAGCCCGCAATCGTTCTTCGTGAAGCTAATGGCCGAGGCTATTTTGCTGGTGAAAATAAGAAAGCGAACCTTGCTCCAGCACATCTTTGTTGTTTATTTGCTATCTGAAACATCATCATGAATTCCCAGCCGTTATTGCCAGAAACGAATCCTCAGACGCGTCAGACACATAATGTTCTGGTTCTTGGTGGCACGGGCAGCATCGGAACTGCCACAGTGGATGTGCTGAAAAAACTCAATCAAGTGGACTCAAATCAACGATGGCGTCTCTGGGGGATCTCCGCACACACTCAGATCGACAAACTTTTGGAAATTCACCAAGAAGCCACCCACTGGCATGAAGACCAAGAGATTTGTCGTCTTCTACTCTCTCACCAAACACATGCAAACGAGTTTCTTAAAAAAAGTAGTGACCTGACGCTTGATTCTTTTGGCATTGGAGAACAAGCACTGGTCCAAGCAGCTAGATCGCCGGAAGTGGATACAGTGGTGGCTGCGATCGTCGGGCGTGCAGGCCTCGAAAGTACGCTGGCCGCCGTTGAAAGTGGGAAACGTGTTGCCTTGGCCAACAAAGAAACGTTGGTGGTAGCAGGACCCGTTGTCGAGCAAAAATTGCGAAATAGCACTGCTCAACTGTTACCGGTCGACAGTGAACATTCCGCAATTTTTCAATGCTTGGAGGGGAGCGCAGATCCCCCTCGAAAAATCATCTTGACCGCCAGCGGTGGCCCATTTCGAACTTGGACCAAGGAACAGATGCGAGAAGCGACAACCGAATCTGCATTGGCTCACCCGACATGGGAAATGGGCCCGAAAATCCCGATCGACTCCGCGACCATGATGAACAAAGCATTGGAAATTATCGAAGCAAAATGGTTATTCGGGATCCCTGCCGATTCGATTGAAGTCATGATCCATCCGCAATCCATTATCCACTCGATGGTGGAGTTTCAAGATGGCTCGGTTTTGTCACAGATGAGTCCGCCGGATATGCGATTACCCATTCAGTACGCTCTCACTTATCCGGAGCGATTACCCTGCGACTCTCCTGCTTTTGATCACCAAAAAAGCTGGAATTTGGACTTGGAGGTCGCTGATTTAGACAGATTCCCAGCTCTGGAGCTCGGATTTGAAGTAGCTCGAGTCGGTGGAACAGCAGGTGCCGTCCTCAATGCAGCCAACGAAGAGGCTGTCGGTCTATTCTTAGACGGAAAAATTCGTTTTACTGACATTGTTGAGGGCTGCGGGGATGTTCTGAGAAATCATGAATTTGAACCAACCCCCCCACTGGAGCATCTTCTACAATTGGATGATTGGGCTCGAGAGGAACTAAGAAAGCGAATGAACATCCGATCGTAAATTCGTCAGCACCCCTGTCACCATGAAATCGTTTTCCAGGTCGTTGAGCACCCTAAGAAAGCTAAAAGCAGCTTGTCAGCGGAATAAAACGACTGAGAACCCAAACTTGAATCGAGAGAAAAGGTAAAAGCTAGATGATTGATTGGATTGCCGATGTGATGCCTTTGGCCCAGGCGGCGGCAGAGGACCCAGGATTGCTAAGTAGCTTAATCTACAAGTTCACCCTTGCACTTCGAATTGGCTTAGGAATCGGTCTAGTCATCTTCGTACATGAACTTGGACACTTCGTCGCCGCAAAAACGTTTGGTGTGAAGTGCGAAAAATTCTACGTCGGTTTTGATGTACCGCTGCGTTTGGGACCCATTAAATTCCCTCGAACTCTGGGAAAATTCCAATACGGTGAAACCGAATATGGGATCGGGGTGATCCCACTAGGTGGCTACGTCAAAATGCTTGGGCAAGACGATGATCCTCGGAAACAAGAGGAGGAAGCGAAGCGGATTCAAGTCGAGGGCGAGGATGCGGATGAACAGACTCCTGCGTTGGATCCGAGAAGCTTCCCGGCAAAGCCTGTATGGCAACGAATGATCATCATCAGCGCCGGTGTCGTCATGAACGTGATCACGGGTGTCATCTTTGCCGCGATCGCATTCGGATTTGGTGTGGAATATAATCCTGCCGTCATTGGCTCTGTCACCCCTGGAGGACCCGCCTGGCAAGCAGGTGTTGAACCAGGAGGAAGGGTCGTCAAGGTAGGCGACTGGGAAGATCCGCAAATGCACTTCCTTGAAATGCGGAAAGAGATACTCACTCTTGGCCTAGAGCAGCCTGAAGCTCCGATCAACTTCGCTGTCAGCTACCCGGAGCAATCGGGCGAGATCAAACAATTCGCGCTCACCACTCAAGCTAGCCCGCTGCAAAAAGAAATCAGGATGCTGGGCATTGCCCCGCCCAACGCACCGGTGCTGGGCTCAAATCCGCAAATTGTATCTCGGTCCGTCGCAGCGACTGCTTTCACACCCGAAGATGCAAACGCTGAAATCATCACTTTCAATGATGTAAAGATTGATAGGGATTCAATGACACCAGCAGCGGGTTTACTAGATGCAATCTACACTCAACCGGACCAGGCGATCTCCCTTAATCTGAAGCGGCAAGATGGATCCACACACTCGGTGGTGCTTCCGCCGCAAAAGGGTAAGTCCCTTGGTATTCGGTACAAGGTAGGTCCCATCGTATCACTGATCAAAGATGGTCCCGCGGAGAAAGCGTGTATGAAAATCGGTGACAGGATTCAATCGATTGATGCAGATACAGCACTCGATGCATATGGTCTAGCTCAAACCTTAGTAGGTACGGAAACTCCAATCCGGGTCGAGGTGTCCAGAGGGGAACCCGATTCCACCGAGACCATTGAATTATCGATCGACCCATCTGACTCGCTGCAAACACTCAGTCCAACCTCTAGCATCACAGGTGAGATCGCTGTCAACTCATTTGGATTCGCTTTTCAGCCATTACCGATCATCGCCGCATTGAGCACTGAGAGTGAAAAAGAACTCGCAATTGGCGATGAATTGCAGTGGGTTGAGTTATCGCGTTCTACCGCCGACACAATCCTTGGAGAGGAAGCGGATGAGCGAGATACGGCATTACTTCAACAGTTGGTGGATCGCTGGGAGATCTCAGTAAAAATGCCACTCAGTAGCTTATTGGATCTGTTGCAAATCTTACCGGACGGCACCGAAATGACCGTGGCAGTCAAGCGTGGTGAGAAAGGGCAGATTATTCGTTCTGCCGTCAACGTCGTTGAGGACGATCTATTTGTTTTTGACCGCGGCCTGATCCTGGGTCAGCGTCAAGCCGTGCAAAGAGCGAGTTCGCTTGGAGAAGCTTTTTCACTGGGTCTCCGCGAGGGAGCACGTCGCTTCAATGATGTGCTTCGCTTCCTCAAAATGATTCCGCAGGGTCAGATCAAACTCAAGTATGTGGGTGGACCTCTGGAGATCGTTAATATTGCAAAGCAGGAAACGGAGAAGGGTCTGTCTCGGCAACTCATGTTCCTCACCATGCTAAGCATGAATTTGGCAATCTTGAATTTCTTGCCCATTCCTGCCTTGGATGGCGGGCATATGGTCTTTCTGATCTACGAGTTGGTTGCAGGAAAGCGTGCCAATGAGACCTTAGAATTCCGGCTTACTGTAGCGGGTCTTCTAGCCTTACTAACACTGATGGTGGTGGTATTTGCGAATGACATTCTCCGCTACCTGTAAGACTCACCAGACTTTTCTGTCAGTTAGGAAACCGCTAGAAGTCCGAGCAAGGGTCCGAGGTTCTTACCAGCTCCGAGGCATTGTTGAGCTAACAGAGGGTTGAGAAACTCCCCGCGGCGTCGCAGTCGGAACAGATCGTTACTGGATGGATCCTCGATCTAGTATCGGGGTACTGCTTCATCAACACAAAGGCTCCATTGATCGATTCCACCTCCCATACTTTGGACCTTGGAGAACCCATTGGCTCGCAAGGCATCGGCCACCTGAAGACTTCGGACTCCGTGATGGCAGTGAACCACGATGTGTCGATCTCGATGATCCTCAAGCTCCGCAATCCGCAACCCAAGCTGACTCATGGGAATTAGCAAGCTTCCTTGAATCGAAGCCAGTTCATACTCCGATTCCTCTCGAACATCGAGAAGTAGAAAATCCGCTTTCTCTCTTCTCAGATTCGCGACCGACTCGACATCAATTTCTAGACTCAGTGAACTCATTGGGCTCTCAATCGTTGGGTTTACAGACGACAGTTGGAAATGGGAGTCTCGATAATTGCCGAAGCCCCCAAAACCTCCAACCTCTCCATCGCTTCAATCACATCACCTCGTTTCACCATCACACGCACTGAGCACCATTGCTCATCCTCCAAAGCATTGATCGTCGGAGAATTAAAGCCGGGAGTGATCGCCTCCACATCGGCAAGTTTGGCACGCGGCACGTTGTACTCAAGCAACGAATAATCACGTGCGATCACCACGCCTTCGAGCCGACGTACGACTCGATCTGCGGTTACTGGGTCATGATTGCGATTATTTTGAATTAAGACTGTTTCATAGGATCCAATTTCTTCGAGAATTCTCAATTGGTTTGCAGCAAGGGTGCTCCCAGTCTCTACAAGATCCACAATCGCATCGGCGATACCGAGCTGGATCATCACTTCGACACTTCCCGATAGTGCGACAAGATGGGCTTCTGCTTTTCGTTCCGCTAAATACCGACGAGTGACAGAGGGAAAACTGGTTGCGATTCGCGACTGATCAAGCTGAGCAGCATCCTGGATATCCGAGTCGTCGGGTACACAAAATGCGAGACGACACCTTCCCATACCAAGTCTCATGCGAATATCAATTTTGGCATCCGCCTCCTCAACAAGATCACTTCCAGTGATTCCCATATCAATGGCGCCCTCTGCACAAAGCGTTGGAATGTCATCGGTACGTAGGAAAACCAAATCAATGGGTAGTCCACTGACTTTGGCAAAGAGCCCTCGACTTTGTCGTCGAAACTTGATGCCCGCTTGCCCCAGCAGCTCTGAGGCAATTTCACTCAGCCTACCCTTGCTGGGAAGTCCAATCCGAAGGTTTCGTGATCCGTCCAACTGTCTTACTCTCGAGAGTGTATCGATGTGAACCGAGTACTCCTCGGTCCGGAGTGATTAAA
>JAYYHM010000279.1:0-9733 GCA_036148415.1 Planctomycetota bacterium | reverse complement strand
GGAAGATTTAATCAATGTTCGAGTAGATGATCGATCGATCCCGGTTCGATTGGCAGACATTTCACAAGGTACAGTGCTGCCCGTTGAGGGTACGGGACTCGAGTACGGTAAGCGGATTCCCAGTGGAGAATACAGTTGGCTTGTCACGGTGAGTCCATTATCTGGAGGTATGTACGCAAACGTCGCCGTCGTCGTTCTTCGGAACAGAACGAATGAGTTTGAGTTCCCTACTCAGGTTGCAGATCCAGAAGAAAACTTGAAAGGCGAGAGGCTCGCCAATGTGACCTTCCAACAAGGTTTTGTGGGTGGAGCTGGGGGTGTGGTTCACCTTGAGGCGAGTACATCTATCCATTCCGATTTGGTTCCCGGCGATTGGGTGATGCTCTCGGGAAGCGGAGGTGCTGCCGGGGACTTGCCAGCCCATCATCGTTGGTATCGTGTTGTTGGCTTGGATGGGCAGCCAGAAATTGTAAGAGTTTCTGGTCAACCTGAAGTTTGGCGACATCGAGTGCTACTTGATGGACCCGATCGCGATTTTGATTTAGACAACAACGGGACCATTGATCCAACTTTCGCCACCTTGGTTTCAGGTGTCGTTTGTGTGACGGAGACGGTTTTGAAACTTACTGAAATCTGATCCACTCTTCTTTTTGTTTGTGTTAAGCGGCAGGCAGTGACCCATGAATCTTCATGTAAATCGAAGACCGACCCATCGTCGAGGGGTAATCCTCTTGGTGGTTCTTGGTTCGTTGACATTTTTCAGCATTCTCATTGCTGCCTACTTGGTCTTCAGCAATGAGTCTCGAGACGCCTCGTTTGCACTCAGTCAACAGGAAATTCGAGAACCGGATGTTGACTGGATGATGAACGAAGCGCTGATGAAATTGGTGCGTGGTACCGATGATCCAACGGACCCCTTTTATGGTGAGGATCTGCTTAGTGACTACTACGGTATCAAAGATAGTTTTGGAGTTCAGATCCTCGAAGTCGAACCGATTCAACTTTTTGATGGTTTAAATCCGAATACCAGCCCACTTTTTGTCAGAATTGGAGTCAGTGTAGTTGGCACCCCTCCTCCTCATATAAGAAGGTACGACGGGGTCTTTGCTGGCTTAGTGCTTACGCTGCCGGTTCAGAGTGACTCACCAACTCGATCCTTTCGGATTGCGAGTTCAAGGTATCAGACAGCCGACAACCACTACTTGATTATCAAACTGGATGACGGGACCACGGTTGGGGATATCACCATTGGTAGGTCAGCGATTGTCAATGGACGCGCTCGCAATGGAAAGAGTGCTAGTTATCGCGATGCGACCAATGGGGGCAGTGCGGCGACTACCAAGAACGCACTTGGAGGAATTGCTGATTTACCTATTGCTCTACAACCTAATCAAATCTACCGAGGAGTGAACAATAATAAATCACCCATCAACGACAACGGCGCGAGCGACTTTGATGAGGACTACGATGCGGCAGATTACAACAACTGGTTCCTCAGCCATCGAGTGGATGCCTCAAGCGGAGATGTCATTCCATCTTTTCATCGGCCCAGTGTGATTAATTATCTACTGAACCAAGCGGGTGCATCGAACACTCCAGATCTCTTCGCGAGTCTCGCTCGTGCCACGTTTAGACCACTGCCCTTCGCCTCTTTGAATAACCGAGGCTTCACAGGCGGCAATTCGAACTATGCACTCCGTGTGCCGTACGATGCGAATGCCACTAGCCCCGCCAAAATGCAGCAATTGTTGACGGCACTTATCGAGGGGCAATGGGATGTGGATAACGACTCGGATGGGAACGCGGATAGTATTTGGATCGACTTAGGGATCCCCGAGTTTGTGACACGCGAGGGAAAGCTTATCAAGCCGCTTGTTGCGCCGATGATCGAAGATCTCAGTGGGCGACTCAACTTGAATGCACACGGCAATCCCCAGCTTAGCCAGCTCGCGAACGTCGCCGGAATCGGTGTATCAAACAATGTTTACTGGGCACGTGAAGTGCCGACCGCACTGCAGCCGAATCCTCCCCTGCCGATTCGACTCTTTCGTGGTAATGGATGGGGACCTGCGGAGATCACTTTACCCACAATGACTGGTCCAGATGGAACAGATTTATTGGATCAAAGGTACGGTTATGGTGTTCGAAAGCAGGGTAACGTTGCGGGTGTTGCCGGTCGGGATGCTTTGGATATTTTGCAGGCGGGTTTTCGTCCACCTTGGCATCAAGGGGACACAGGCTTTGGGTACACCACGGATCCGTTCGGTCGATCGGCAGTCGGTATAGGTAAGAGTGGTCATGTGATCATGGCTCCCCTGGCGTTTGATGCAATTCGGGAGGATACGGATCATCCCTATGAGAGCGACCCCAGTGGGCGGCTCGCGGGGGATGACATTTTTACTTTTGCTGACCTCGAGCCGATTTTGAGATCCAATGATTTTGATTCCGAACTACTGCCCCCCGACGTCCGAAGAAGACTTCAAGTGCTTCTGGCCACGAACCCGAACTACCGACACGCGTTCACCACCAATAGTTCATCAGATGATTCCCCAGTTGTTTCCCTGTTGGAGTTGATACTCACCAGATTTCCAGGCGTGGGAGGTACTACCGACCTCGCTACCAAACAAGCAGTGCTTCGCGCGCTGGTTCCCCCCGAGACACGTCTGGGAAGAAAGTTAGATGTCAATCGTCCAGTTGGTAATCTGCAC
Organism: Planctomycetota bacterium; assembly: GCA_036148415.1. GTDB lineage: Bacteria > Planctomycetota > Planctomycetia > Pirellulales > Pirellulaceae > Rubripirellula. Next base: position 7,025 of record JAYYHM010000279.1, on the reverse strand, counting down.
GATGACAATGGGAATGGGATCATTGATGAGCCGGGCGAGCAGGATCTTGAAGCTTTTCGTGTAGCTCAGAATGCCACCGGTACCGTTCCGAATCAGTTCACCAATCAGTTCATTGGTCAGCAGCCTTTCTATATGTGGGATGTTCCACAAGCGGGGGGATTGATTCCTGTCACGGGACGGCAACTGCTTGCTCGTCATTTGTATGTCTTGGTGATGGCTCTAAGGTCTTCTCCGGACGGTGGCGCGACTTCCTCCACGCTGCCGATGTTAGACAGTCCAGAAGGTGTTGACGACGATGAGTTGTATACCGCCAGGCGGTTAGCGCAGTGGGCGGTCAACGTGGTGGATTATCGCGACCCGGACTCGGTCATGACGCGATTTGCTTTTGATCCGAATCCGTTCGATGACGACGGCTGGAGTGTCGATGAATCGGTCATACCCGCATCCGCTCAATTCGTGGTTTGGGGTGTGGAAGAACCGCAACTACTCTTTTCTGAGGGGCTCGCGCTGCATGATGTCCGTGTCAGAGATACGGAACGCGATGCAAGTGAGGAGTTTAAGCTCGATGATGAAGACGACCCGGAGGATGAAACCACTGACCAGGTTAGGATTCCTCAAGGTTCTCTCTTCTTGGAGCTCTACTGCCCACATCCAGTGCCAAGCACAGTTGAAGGGCGTGGGGAGCCTGGATTCCCGCAGGAGTTCTACGAGTTCCCTAATGGTTCACCAGCTCTTCGACTAGACAAGACGCACAACGGCAACGTTAATGGTACCCCCGTTTGGCGAATTGCGATTTCGGAACAGCACGCTGAAGGGAATGAGGCGGCGTTGTCGCCTCTTCAGCTTCGAAATCGAAATCTGAACTCTGCATCCTTTGAGCCGAGCCAACCGGACGAACTATCTAGTTTAGGTGATACCTTAAGTTATGATCGATTCATCTGGTTCGGTGGACCCAATAATCGAGTGAATGTGAATGACCCGAATCAACCTACCGGTAATCTCTACAACTGGATCCAAGACCGGCTCACGTTAAACAATATGCAGGCAGAAATGCAGGCTAGCCAAGTGTTCTTGGCACCCGATTTGGAAGTCGATGGAAATTCTGTTACACAGAACCGTTATCTATTACCGGGGCAATTTTTAGTCCTTGCACCACGCAGCGAAACCTACTTGGGTTCTAAGTTTCAAGTTGGGAATCCAAACTCCAACGCTGGTGGAAATGGGCAAGGGAACGCGTTTGGATTGAGAAATAGAATTAGCCCAGCCGGTCGATCGGATCAGAGTTTGAATATTAATTTCAATTATGGCGTTCGGCACACCAATACCGCGGGTCAGTGGCTCGATCGAGATGCAGGTTTACCCCAAGATCAGTTTTATGGTCGCATCGCTAATACGCTTCTTGTCGCTGCACCTCGACCCACGACATTCACGAGGAATAACTACCGCGATGGCTTAGTGGGATTGAATATTTCTGAACCTCTGCCTTGGTCGGTGGACTACTACCAGCGCCCTATCAAGCGGTACTTCGGTAATAACCATCAGTTTTCTGATGATTATGATTTGCTCGATGCGTATACCGATATGACCGAGCAGCACGATCCGCTCTTGCCAGTGCCGAACATCCCACTCGATGTCGATAATCCCCATCTACCGGACATTCAAGATGAACCTTTCTTGGGAACTCTGGATAATTATCGCACTGCATACTTGCAACGTTTGGCTGATCCCACCCTACCCTTCAATTCGGTTACCAATCCTTACCGCACTGTGGATTGGTTGACTCTTGATCTGACGGTTTACAGTGGTGAAGAGAAGGAGGGGATTGTTACGAACAATCAAGATGGTCAGGATCCTGTGAGCTACGCGAGACGGTCACGGCAACGCAATGGACGTTTGAGGCAGACCGTACCAGCCAATCCCGACTCCTTGAATGCCTACAACGTCTTGTTCTCTTACGAGACCACAGATCCCACAGCAGATCAGCAAGTTCTCGATACCACGGGTTTCAACGACGGTGAGGGAGAATACTTCAGTTTTAATCAGCAAGATGGTAGTGGATACCTCTACACTACTTTGAACTTTCTCAATACGCAGCACCCAGTGCTCAATCCTAATGTTGTGTGCTTCGCTACACCGCTGGGGAGGTTAAGTGTTGAAGTGGGGATGAACTCTAATCTTCCGGGAGTACCCTATGCGACTCATCCTTGGTTGAACCGCCCGTTCGCTTCCGACCATGAATTGATGTTAGTGCCCGCTTGCTCGGCTAGCCGTTTGTTTGAGGAGTTCTCGATTCCTTCCGCTGGGGCACAACCCACCGACGTTTATGCGCCCGCTAACGGTTTGAATCCAAAGGGTAATTACCGACATCTCTTAAATTTCTTCTTTAACGGTACAAACAATTCGGAAGTGAATGATCTTGAATTGGTGAGGTTGTTCGAGTTTGTGGGCACGCTGCCCCGGTACCGCGGTGAGATTGATTACTTTGCAATCAATCGGGGTACTATCTACGGGGATCCAAACGATGCTAACGATAATGGTTACTCTCAAGACTTGGCCTTATACGCTCCCCCTTTCAATTACCTATACGATAACCAGCGACAGGCAACGGTAAATCTCAATACGGTTGCAAGTCCGGAGGCTTGGCAGGGATTGATGCAGGGGCATTTAGAGGATCTCGGTAATGATCCAAATCTCAGTTTCAATGTCTTTCGGCGACAAAGGCAGGGGTATGACGATGCCGCCATTTCCAAAGGTAATCCAGGTTCGGGTAACCTTCGATATCGCCGTGATCTTGACCCTCGTTTCCCCACCCGTTTCGCGGGTATTTATCGTTCGACGTTCAATCAGAGATACAACGATTCCGATGTGATTCCTTCGAACAATTCACTGTCTAACTCCGAGGTAAATATGGGTTTACTCCGGAATAGTGTCTCCAATAGGCAGCCCATGTTTGTTCGTCCCTTCCCAGTGACAAGCGATCCCGCACGAAACCATTCACGCAACGCACTCTTGCAGTACCAAACTCTCACGCGGATGCCCAATCTAGTGGCTGATAATTCTCAGGTCTTTCTCATTCGCCTTACGCTTGGTTTCTTTGAAGTCCAAGTAGACGGCGGCACGAAGGGGCTCGGCCGAGAGTACAACTCGGATACGGGAATGAGCGAGCGTTATAAGGCGACCTTTGTGGTTGATCGGTCGATTCCGGTAGGTTTCGCGCCGGGTAAAGATTTTAATGCTCGGAATGTTGTTGTTTTTGAAAGCTACGGACAATGAGACTAGTGGATATCCATCAATTCAACACTTCACTTCAGCACAAAAACAGACGTGCATCGCTAGGCTTCACGCTAGTGGAAATGCTTGTTGCCATGGCGGTCACCCTGCTGATGATGGTAGCGCTTGCGCGGTCCTTTGCTTATGTGGGCCGGCAGGTTCAAGAGAGTCGCGCTGTCACTCAATTGACCTCGGAATTAAGGGATGTGACCACTCGCCTGCACAGCGATTTGAAGCAGTGTACGGTGCGGATCTCTGCAACTGGCGATTTGGCTTCAGATCAGAATGGTTACTTCCTCTATTATGAAGGACCCCTTACAGATGCTACTTCATCTCTGTTCCGAATCGACACCTCCTCGGGTCAGCCTGTATTCCCTGATTCAAGGTACGGCGATTGTGATGATTACCTCGCTTTCACTGCAGTTGCAAAACCCGGTCAATGGTTCAAGGGTAAGGTCCCCCGCTACTTGATCCTGCAGAAAGAACGTGAGATTGAACGGCTTACCAATCCGGCCCTTGGGCCCTATGTACTCCCTGCGGACACAAACGATCCCGCCTATGATTCCGTTGTGATTGAATCCAAGTATGCAGAGATTGTTTACTTTGCGAGTCCTGAATATGTATCGGGGACAGATACCTACATTGACAATGACGGGACGATCGACTTCAACGCGAATAGTGTTATTGATGGAGAGGAGTCTCGGAATGGATTTCCTGACCGACTACGTATCCATCGACGGGTACTGTTGATACGTCCTGACTTGAATATCACAACGGCTGGACGATCAAGTCTTGGGGTCATGGCGGCGGGATCCGATCCTGTCATCGGACTTGCAGAAACCGTGCATCAACAATGTGACTTATCCGTAAGGCGTATTTTGCAGGATGGGGGACTCCCCAATTCCAATGCAATTGCAGCTAACTCACTGACGGATCTAAGTAAGCCCCACAATCGATTTGCTCATTATCGAATCCTCGGTGCGACGGGTACTTCGATGCCGCTTCTGGCTCTTGGTCCTGCGGCAACGATTCTTTCTGATGTGGCACTCACCAATGGTACGGACATGTTGCATACGAGTAACGAGACGTACGTCACGCCGAGTGTGAACGGTTTTCTACGACCAGAATTTGTTTTGAACGGCACACGATTGGGAGAGGATGTTTTCGCAGATTACGTTACCGGATTTGATGTGCAGATTTTTGATCCGGAAGCCCACTTTTATGTTACTTCTGCAGAGGCAGTCGGACCGGGTGATGCTGGGTATCGTGATGCATTACAGATAACCACCTCGATCTCTTCCTATCAAGGTGGTTTTGTCGATCTCTGTTACCCCGTATTGCAGGGAGGGACGGTAAGAGGTTGGAATGCCACGCCTTCGGACATGCGAGGTCTAGGCAACTATGCAGCGGTCGGTGTCGGTGCTGGGGGTCGATTAGCTAGCCGATACGCCGGCGGTTCACCGATCTATTCCATAGGTCCGGGCGGAAATCCAACGGGTGTCGTTGGATGGAATTTGTCACCAAACTTGCAGCGATCCGGTCGGGTGGGAGTTTATGGAACCAATAAAGTGTTCCAGCCCGTATTTGACACCTATTCTTCGCATTATGAACGAGATGGATATTTACAGCAGCTTACCGCGAATGGGATGTTCTGGAGAACAGATAATCCAAGTGCGAGCACGGTGGATCTTGGAGCAAACGGTTTGGATGACGATGGAACCTATGGTGCGGATGATTTAGGTGAACGGGAGACGCTGCCTCCATTCACCGGGGAAGCGAACTCCATTCGAGTCTCAGTGCGTCTCGAGAATTCGAAGATTCGTTTGGTGCGGCAGGCATCGGTCGAATATGCTAACCCCTAAGAGACATCGAACGTTTCATCTACTCTGATTTTCATTTCGCCAGAGAATCTACTCCCATGAAGGGATTGCTACTGATCCTCATGTTGATCGCTTGTTTCACAGGCATCACTAAGGTGGGCCTCTACACATGGACCAGCATCGAGCAAGCTGATCCATTCCCGCACGCGTTGCGGCGATTGGTCCAGGAACGCATCGAGCAAGCGTCTCCGCAAGAAATGGAGAGTTGGTGTTTCCGAGGTGAGCCGTTGGTCTTGGAGGTTAGCGAATCCCGGCAATGGCCCGTCTATTCGAGCAGCGAGAGCATGCAGGCAGAAATCCAGCTTAAGGTTCAGCAGTTTGACCCCGAAGCTGTGGTTGCCATTCTTCCCGGCCTCGACGGAAAGCCAGGGGTTGCCGGGGTGGATGACAATGGGAACGGGCAAATCGATGAACGCATTGAGTTGGGAGCGACCCAAAGCGACGATCGCTGCTTGGCAATGGACGGAGATGTGGCTCGAGCTATGAATCCGCGGCCGCTCATCCTCCAACGCGGAGCTTTTATTCCCGTATCTTCTCCCACTGACTTAATTCCAGATGCTGAACAACGTCTTGAGGTGAAAGTGGAACAGCAATTGGATAAGCAAGGGGACCGGCTCTCTTTTTTGATCACGGATAGAAAGCCATTCTTTCAAGATTGACGGGCTGCAATCCGCTAGGCCTCGCACTCCATTACATCGAGTCGATCGATCGAGTACGCACCCCAAGGTACTTAGCGGTGGTTATTGCACCCTTAAGTGGGCTTAGTGGTGTGTTTGGGAGGGGTCACTTGGCGAGGCAGCGCTGATCTTTAGAATACCGGCGTATTGGAAACCCAAACCGAAAGATTAATAGAGACCATGCCAGATCATCATTCCCTTGATATTAAACGTGTAGCAATTTTGTTTGCCGGTGGGCCCGCGCCTGCTGCGAATGCTGTGATTTCCACTGCCGCTTTCTCGTTCCTCGAGGAGGGAGCACAGGTTTTCGGGATCAAACATGGGTATAGTCGACTCGCCGAGTACACCGCTGCCAGCCCTCTGCAAGAAGGCGATGATTACATCACGTTCACGCAAGAGACTTTGACCAATGCTCGCAGCAGTCGCGGCATCATGATCGGGACTGCGAGGACCAATCCTGGGAAGCATGTCAGTGCTCCTGAGCATCTCGATGATGAAGAGCTGGTCGCACCTCTCAGGCGAGTGTACGAAGGTCTCTGCTCACTGGAGGTGGATGCACTGATTTCGATTGGTGGCGATGATACCCTCAAGACCGCCAACAAATTAAAGTTGTTCCAAGATCGGCTTCCAGAAGGGGCGAGAAGATTTCCCGTCATTCACCTTCCCAAGACCATCGACAATGACTACTCCGGGATCGATTTCACGTTTGGTTTCTTCACCGCTGCGGAAACGCTCGCGGAAGAGATTCGCAATCTAAACTTTGATGCTGCTGCAGGGCGTGCTTACTTCCTATGTGAGGCGATGGGACGAAGCGCGGGATGGCTCGCGTATGGTGCTGCGATTGCCGGTGAAGCAAGCATGGTGCTGAGTGTGGAGGATATTCGTGGTGCTCTTGAAGATACCGAAGTGGTGAATCAAGAGACCGGAGAAACTCGAAAAGTCATGGCACTGGAACACGTCATCGATCGCATGGTTGACATGATGCTTGCGAGGGAGCGAGAAGGTCGCCCCTATGGAACTATCGTGATTGCCGAGGGGATGGCAGAATTTCTCCCCGCAAAATACCTAGAAGGTGTTGGGAGGGATGATCATGGGCACATTAACATTTCATCCATTAACCTAGCTTCCATGATCTCCGGTCTTCTGGCTGCTCGTTATAACGAGAGAACAGGAAAGACAAAGAAGATTAATGGCTTGC
>JAYYHM010000278.1:0-3340 GCA_036148415.1 Planctomycetota bacterium | reverse complement strand
GGGCTTAATTACTACTAGACAAAGTATGCAGTTGTGAATTCTGAAAATCCAGAATCCGCAGCGTTTGTTTCCTATTTGCCATGATAAGAGCTTATCGATCGCATGGTCTATTGCTCCGTGCGTACGAACAATATCCAAGCCAAGTTTGCTCTGAATCGCGCAATAGAGCCCTCGGGTATCCAATGCGCGGAGGCTTCACACTCGTTGAGTTGCTAGTAGTTCTCGGGATCATCTCGCTGATGGTCGGTCTACTCTTGCCCGCCGTACAAGCGGTTCGGGAGACCGCAAGACGTATACAGTGTCAGAACAATTTGCATCAAATTGGTATTGGATTGCATAACTACCATACGGCATTCCGGACTTTCCCACCCGGCGGACTAGAGGTTAGGCCGCAGTGGAGGCGCGGTAAGCAGTTAGCATGGTCGGCCTTTGTCCTTCCATACATCGGAGAAAATCCGACATATGAGAAGATAAGGTTCGATTATGCGTTCGATCATCCCATGAATGCTGATGCCGCATCTGCAGTTATCGAGACTTATCTCTGTCCAAGTACAAACCGAATTTCCACTCGCAATCGAGGACGAGGTGCCACGGATTATGGTGGGATTTATGGTGAACGCATCGTCAGTCGAAATTATCCGCCACGTGGTGTGATGATTCATGAGCGTTCAATTCGTTTTCGAGATATCACAGACGGTACCACGCGGACTTTGATGGTCTCGGAGGATGCAGATTTCCCTGATGGTCAGTGGATCAATGCATGGAACCTGTTCGATCTAGCTTTCTCAATCAATCGAGCTCCTCGATTTGAAAATGATATTCGCAGCAAACATCCACAAGGTGCGAATGGGCTGTTTGCTGATGGGTCCACCAAATTTCTAAATGAAAACATCGATTTAGAAGTCTTGGCAGCACTGTGCACACGCAATGGCGCAGAATCCGTAGATGACTTGGATTAATTATCTAATGAAAAGAGCCATGAAAAAAACTAAGCGAAAGTCTTCTAAGGCAAGAGAAGTTCATCGTCCGCTATCGCTGGAGCGTCTTGAGATCCGACGTGTCCTGGCCGGGCCTTACGCCCCTCCCGCAGGTCAACAAGGCTCCACCGCGATTGACGCCCAAGATCCAGCGATCGAAGGTTGGGTGAGTCGGGTTATCGAATATACCCCGGGCATTGAGTTGGACGAGCAGTTTGCCGATTCCTCTCGCGCGATTGGACCCGTGATCCCGGGTGCACCATCCATAGTGAGTCTTGGAAGAGGAGGTCAAATCACTCTTGGTTTTTCCAGTCCGATTCGTGATGGACTAGGTTTTGATTTCGCGGTTTTTGAGAATGGTTTTAGTGATACCTTTCTCGAGTTGGCTCGAGTTCAGGTTTCGTCGGATGGAGCTAGTTTTTTCGAGTTTGAAAGTCGTTCACTGACGGCTGAGGCTATCGGTCCATTTGGGTCACTCGATACCACAAACATTGACGGACTTGCAGGAAAGTATCGAGTGGGTTTTGGCACTCCGTTCGATCTCGCAGATCTAAGGGGAGTCGACCCTAGCCTCAATGTCGATCGCGTGACGCATGTTCGCATCATCGATGTGGTTGGAGATGGTTCTTCTCTCGATTCACAGGGTGACCCCATCTACGATCCTTATCCGACTGCTGGTAGTGCTGGCTTTGATTTAGATGGTGTTGCCGCACTTCATCTTCTGGACACCGGTGAAAGTGAGGTGGGCTTCGAAGATGTAGGCTTATCGCTAGCTGACGAAAGTTTCTTCTCCGGACCTATTTCTGGCGGCGAACAGTCAACGGGTGAGTTCGACGAGATCATTACGAGTGGTTGGTTTGAGAGTGGTGGCTTAGAGTTTAACAATACCTTTTCTGATTTTTTTGAATTTGGTTTTACCAGTTGGAATCAATGGGCATATTCCAATGTCACGGACAATGTGACGGCTGGATTTGAGAATCAATATGGAGTGATCACAGGATCAGGTGCCGAAGATTCACGGACGTTTGGTGTTGCCTATGTTGATCAACAGGGGAGCCACGCCCCGCCCACTATCAAAAAATCGCCGGAGGATGCTCGTCAATTTCAATCCCTTTTGCTGACTAACACCACTTATGCGGTAAGGTCAATGCAAAATGGTGACTCATTCGCGAAGAAATTTGGTGGAGCCTCAGGAACCGACGAAGACTTCTTTAAGTTGACGGTCACTGGGTTGGACAACAATGGGCTAGCAATCGATGCTCTAGAAATTTTCTTAGCAGATTTTCGATTTCCAAACAGCGAAGACGATTACATCCTCGAGGACTGGGTCGAAGTCGATCTGACACCTTTGGCTAACGCGGCATCATTGGAATTCACTCTGGATTCCTCAGATGTTGGTGAATCAGGTATCAACACTCCCACTTACTTCGCTATTGATAATGTTCAATTAACCGAACCCACTTTATTTCTTGATGTCACTCCATCAATAGTGGATGAAGACTCCTCAGATTCGGTGACTGGTCGTGTGACACGCTTTCATAGCGACGCTTCATTCCCGTTGACTGTAGATCTGGCAGTAGATGACAGTTCTCGGGTCGGAGTACCTGCTTCAGTCACCATACCAGCCAACACGAACTTTGTTGATTTTTCCCTCGAATTGATTGATGACGACTTGGTTAAGGGTGATCAAGCCGTGTTGGTGTCGGCTTCGGCTACAGGTCAGTTAGGGGATCATGAGAGTTTGCTCTTTCTTGAGGATGACATCCTTTCTTTGCAGCTTGAGTCCAGTGAGACCACGCTCGCCGAGGGAAATAGCTTCTCGGCGAGTGTAAGCCGTAATGCAGCAGACCTTTCCTCTTCCCTTACCGTGACCCTTTCGGCAACACCTGATGGCTTGATTGATTTTCCAAGCGAAGTGGTGATCCCTGTGGGGCAGGCTTCCACGATATTCTCGATCTCTGCTCCCGAGGATGATATTGAGCGTGCAAATGAACAGGTTCAGTTGGTCGCGGTTGCGGCAGATTATCTCGATGCCACTCTATTAGTGGATTGGCAAGATAATGATGAAGCTACTTTAACCATATCTTCAGCCCAAGTGACCTACTCTGAGTCGGATGCTTCTGTCACGGCTGGGCTTGAAGTCATTGGACGCACCATTCCGGAAGAAGGATTCTTAAATGGATCGAATCAACAAGGTGAATTCAACTCGGATGGTCTAATTTTCAACAACAGTTATTCGCCTGATTTCGGGGGATACTGGGCAGGGGGCTGGTCGATATCGAACACGACGGACACGGAGACGGCAGGCTACCTGAACCAGTACAGTTCTTACGTTGGTTCTGGAGCTTCGGGTTCTGATACAT
>JAYYHM010000277.1:0-13857 GCA_036148415.1 Planctomycetota bacterium | reverse complement strand
TCGATTAAAAGAGGGTACCGATTTAAGTCGATACGAGTCGCTGATTGATTAGTATGAAACTGGCGCACCCACACAGCACCTCGATCAGCTATTTGAAAATATAAGAATAACGCTGGTGGATCTCATTAAGCGAATCGGTATCTCAAACCAAAAACCCAACCCCAATCTATTCCGTCAACCTCTACCGATCGAAAAACAAAGAGAATTGAGCCGAATGGTGGCTGAATCCATTGGGTTCGATTTTAGCCGTGGAAGACTTGACGAAACATCGCATCCTTTCTGCACAACCCTTGGTCCACACGACTGTAGGATCTTAACTCGATATGATCCGAGTGACCTAACTACAGGACTGTTCGGCACGATGCATGAAGCAGGTCACGGAATGTACGAACAGGGGCTTGATCCTGACGCATTCGGACTCCCCCTGGGCTCTTATTGTTCCTTGGGGATCCATGAATCGCAGTCAAGAATGTGGGAAAATCAAGTCGGACGCAGTGAGGCTTTCTGGACATGGATCACACCGAAATTGGTAGCAAAATTCGGGCCTCAACTGGGAAGCCAACCTGTCGGTGAGTTGTACTTCGCTGCCAATGAAATACGACCAAGTCTGATCCGTGTTGAAGCAGATGAAGCGACTTACAATTTACATATCATCATTCGCTATGATCTGGAGAAGATGTTGATAGAAGGAACACTCGGTGTTGAAGATCTCTCAGAAGCCTGGAATGCTAGGTACCACCAAGACTTAGGAGTCATGGTGGAAAAAGATCGCGACGGAGTATTGCAAGACGTGCACTGGAGCGCCGGATTATTTGGTTATTTCCCTACCTATACCCTTGGTAATCTCATTGGTGCGCAGCTCTTTAAGTCTGCCGAGAATGCAATCGGTGATTTACATCAGCATCTGGCTAATGGACAATTCGATAAGCTTTTGGATTGGTCGCGCGAAACAGTACATCGTCACGGACGAATCATGAACAGTGAAGAAATTGTAAAAAATGCAACAGGTGAGACTCTGTCGCCAAAATATCTGATTAGTTATTTGAAGAATAAATTAGAACCTCTCTATGGAATTTAAAACCCCCATGTATTTCCGATAGAATACCGAGCAAAAAATTGGAATGATCAGTCACGCCCAAAAAGCACTTCGTATCGCACGCCTATGATTATCTCTTCCTGTCCGCACTGTGGGGACACTTATCGCATCACCGATCTAAACTTATCGGAGACCACGCTGGTTCAGTGCCCATGGTGCGGCGATCAATTTTCCATGCAAGAGGTGGTCGCAGGCTTACCGCCAGAGTTGATCATGGTTGATGCGGATCATGATCAACAGCCCTTGATCGAACCCTCTTTCGATACGGCCCAGGAAATCAATTTTTCTGGATTAGGTGATCAAATTGGACTCAATCCAGTCGACATAAGTTTAGGGGTTCCGAGTCAGCAACCATTGCCGAATGAAATCCCGGAAGATGAAGCACCTCTAGGATTAAAGAGTTGGGACAGTGGAGATAACATTGGATCTAATCCAATCGAGTTTCCAAAAGGTCGTGAATCATCACGACGCCAATCATCGGGATTAGGAACTTTGGTTGGCATCATCTTAGGTGGATTAGTTTCTCTACCCCTAGCAGGATTAATCCTACTGGCACTTGGGAAAGCGCCAAATCTGGGATTTTGGCCATTCAATGGAGGTCAGCCCACACAACGGTCAGCCGCGCCCTTACCGCCCTCAGGAAGCGAAGAGCTCCGGCGCGGCACACCCCTCCGTTTCAATCAATCGATTAATGATGTGGATCAATCGGAAGATGATCCAAGCAAGAACGCCCTCGAGCAAATCCTTATTGATTCAAGTGAAAACTCCGAGGCAGTGACTGAACTACCTGAAGACAAGCTTGAACCTAATGACAATGGCGATACGGAAAAAACTTCCAGTGGGGAAGATAACGATTCCTAAGTGTCCTCACTCAACGGGGCACTAACCTGGAAGGAGTATTTATCCGCATTATTTTCGGTATCTCGCTCTCTCAAAATATCGTACTCGATATTCAGCGTGGTCCAGTAACAAAAATCTTCGGGTTCGGTGTTAACTCATGACCAACCGAATCGATATTTCGCTCTGTGCTTTATGATCAGGTGAAGAAAGAATTTACCATCCCCCGTACGTTGGTAAGATGATAAAGTCCCATCTGACGACCTTAATCAGCGACATCGTCATCCATGAAATCCATCAGTAACTTATTGAATAATCGTGAGAAGAAAGATCACGATGAAACCGATAAGTTATTCACGCTAATGTATGACGATCTCCGTCGCTTAGCCGCAAAGTACCTCCAGCACGAACCGAAACGCGCCAGACTTAGTTCAGTGTCCCTGGTCCATCAAGCGTATGTCCGCATGGTGGATCAATCAAAAGTGAGCTGGAAAGGAAAGACGCACTTCTTTGCGGTGGGCGCAACCATCATGCGCAGGATTCTTGTAGACCACGCGAGGAAGGTCCAATCGTTGAAACGCGGTGGCGATTGGAAGCAGCTACAATTAAATGATTAATGCACGTTCAGGCTTAATCAGGATGAAGACGTTGTTGCTCTAGATGAACTTCTCTCACACCTTTCCACCTTAAATCGACGGCAGGCGCAAATCGTGGAACTGCGTTTCTTTGGTGGATTAACGATGCAGGAAATCTCCTCGGAATTGGATCTGGGCTTACGAACCGTTGAGCAAGAATGGTCCATGGCACGCGCGTGGATACGAAGAGAGTTAAAGAAGGATCGAAGTTCAGCAAGCAATACCCGAAAACTCGAAAGCCAGAACAGACCTATAAGGCGGAATCTCGATGACTCCTGAACAGTACGAGCAGGTTCGCGGACTGTTCTTCGCCATGGAGGAATTAGATTCATCCAAGCATGCGAGTTTTCTAGAAGATGCGAAAGAAAAACACGGCAAGCTTATCTTTGACGAGTTGACCTCGCTTCTAAAAGAGCATCAACCCAATCAGGCTGTGAGAGAAGGCTCCAACCCGAAGACATTTCGTTACATTACCTCGGCGAAGGATGCTCTGAAGATCGACTCTAGTTCATCGGCCTCAAGAGAAAATGATCAAGCCCCACGCCCATCCAAAGCGGGGCGAGACTGGGACCAAAATTCAAAGGGTCCTCCACTGCAACAGGTCGCGAGTAACTTTCTCTTAAAATCACAAACTCGTAAATCGCGACGTCGTAACAATGCTTGGCTGTGGATAACCGCATTATTACCAACTGCCTTAATTGGATGGATTACCTATGCACAGGTCCATTCTACGATGAAGCAGGCTGTGCAAGATGAGATGCGAGGGGTCTCTGACAGCGTTTCTCATGCAGCTCGGCGATTTCTTTCCGATAAATCGCACTTGGTGGAATCATGGACGAGGGAACCGGAGATACAGAATGCAGTCCGCCTACTTGTCGACCACAGCGGCAATCAAGAATTAGACCGCAATCAGCTCGACGTCAGCCAAGACATCATCGCAGATCAACTTCGAAGACTATCGGGGGTGAACACGGTGCAGTTCGCCGTATGGGATTCTGAAAATCGTTTCCGCGGCTCCAACCTTCCAACATTGATCAGTCAGAGCATTCGTGAGGAGCGTGATATCCAGACACAACTCGATCGTGCCAAGAAAGGTGATGCAGTAATCTTCGGACCGGTTAAGAATCCAGCGTCCTCTGACGTTTCACCGAATAATCCTGAGATGGGCGTGCTGACCACTGTACGCAATGAGAATAATTCTGTGTTGGCAATCATGTTAGTCACGCGAATCGGCATGTATCAGGAATTTAGCCGAATGTTTTTTGATATCGCAAATGCTGGTAATTTAGATGCTTATGCAGTCAACGGGATAGGCACGATGCTCACCGAAAGCCCTCGTGCTGCAACGCTCGCCTCCTCAAAAAGACTCGATGTCACAGTAGAGGAAATTGGCGCTTCGCTGCGTGTTGCTGACCCAGGTTTTCCCATTCAAACATCCAATCACAAAATGCTAACCCGGAGCAGTATGCCACTCACAAGAGCGGCTGCAAGTGTGGTCAGTGGTCGGAGTGAGGGAGAGATCGAGCCGTATCGTAACTATGCGGGTATAGAGGTCGTCGGTTCGTGGCGATGGAACAGCGATTCGGGTATCGGAGTGATTGTTGAACGTTCAGCCAGTCAAGCGTTCGCAACCGTCCAGATCGTTCAAGCTGGCTTTATCTTACTCGGTAGTCTCTTATTCCTATCGGTAACCATCGCGGCTGCTTTTCTTGCAAGAGCAACCGCTGCCGAACGCGCGGCGGTGCACCCTCTCAGTCGATACAAGGTATGTGAGGAAGTGGGTGAAGGTGGAATGGGGCTTGTTTTTCGAGCAAAGCACCAACAACTTGGCAGAGACACAGCGCTGAAAGTGATGATAGGCGGGACTCAACGTAAAGAGGACCAGATGCGTTTTGATCGTGAAGCACGATTAGCAGCTTCACTGAGTAACCCCCACAGCGTGACAATCTACGATTACGGTAGATCCGAGGATGGTGAATCGTACTGCGTCATGGAATTCTTACGCGGACTTACACTCCAGGAAGTAGTGGACCGCAGTGGGTATCAGCCTCTCGGTCGAGTGCTTTTTATTCTGAGACAAGTATGTGAAGCAGTCGCAGAGGCACACCAGAAACGCTTGTTGCACTTGGATATCAAACCACAGAACATCATGCTTTCACTCGATCAGGCTGTCGGCGATTGGGCTGTTCTCTTTGATTATGGTCTTTCAAAGCCCATCACACCGACCCTTGAATTCTATAGCTCACCGCTAGCAAGATGGTCGGGAACCCCAATGTACATGGCACCGGAACGATTTCATCACCTCGATCAGGTTGATCAACGTTCGGACATCTATTCTCTTGGGTGTGTTGCCTATTTCCTTGCAACCGGTTCGACGCCATTTTTTGATTCCGATCCGGAATCGCTTTTAACAATCATTATCAATCAGAATCCAATAGATTTGACCAGTCGCCGTGGCGAAGAGGTTCCGGCCGAATTCACCAAGCTGATCTCAAAGTGCATGGCCAAGAAATCGGATGACCGTTTCGGTTCAATCGAAGATTTCATAATTCAGATTGAAAAACTGCAAGCGCGTTTTCCGTGGACCACTGAAGACTCTCGGCTTTGGTGGCAACAACATGGAAATGAATCCGATGCAAAAAAATAATGCACTGGTATCCAGAATCCGACTGATTATTCTTTTGAATCAAACCTTGGTTGGTCTCGAAAGCTGCTAAAGTATGCCTCTATCTCAAACAGGGGATTCGAGTTTTGAATTCCCATCAAATTACCTCAAACATTACTTAAGATTCCTATTAGGTTGCCAAATGAGCAGGCGAATGATCGCGCTTTTCGCGCTAACGTACAGTTTGTTGCCTTTGATCGCGAATGCCGAGACAAAAAAATTGGTCCTAATCGCCGGCAAGCCATCTCACCCACCAAGAATGCATGAGTTCAATGCGGGAGTTCAGTTACTCACCAAGTGCCTTCGTCAAAATACAGACATCGATGTCACTTACTGCCTAAACGGGTGGCCAAAAGATGAGTCAATTCTCGATGAAGCGGATGCGATTGTGTTCTATATGGATGGAGGCGGACGACATGAAGTCGTTCAGGAAAAGGGTCGCCGAATGAAAGTTATTGATGCACTATCGGAGAAAGGAGTGGGCCTCGGATTCATGCACTATGGAGTGGAAATTGTTCCTGATCAGGCCGGACGAGAGTTCCAGAAGTGGATCGGAGGACATTACGAGCACATGCATTCCTGCAACCCAATTTGGGAACCCGTTTTTGCCACGTTGCCCGACCATCCGATCGCTAATGGCGTCAAGCCATTTAAGATTAAGGATGAATGGTATTTCAATATGCGTTTTGTTTCAGACATCAATGGGAATGAACCAACAACCGTAGAAGGACTTGACTTTGTTCCGATTCTTGTTGCAGGTCCATCGGATCAAGTTAGAAATGGTCCCTACGTTTACCCGAAAGGTCCCTATCCACATATTCAGGCATCTACGGGTAGGGCAGAGGCCATGATGTGGACAGTGAAACGACCCGACGGCGGGCGAGGTTTCGGATTCACCGGTGGTCATTTTCACGACAATTGGGAAAACGAATCCTTCCGTAAAGTTGTTCTTAACGCCATGCTTTGGATTGCCAAAAGCCCAGTGCCAGCAGATGGCGTAGCATCGACTCTAGCTAGCGCAGATATGAACGCGAATCTTGATCCAAAGTGATCGGTAATTCCGTTTTAGTTGTTAACGAAGAACAGATGGGAAGAGCTGCGCATTTCGATATTTACTCAATCGTAAGACCCATGAATCAGCCAATAAATTAATCACCTTTTTCGGGAACAAATTGCAGTATATCCAGCAGGATTTGGTCGGAGGTAACACCCTCAGCCTGAGCTTCGAAATTCATCAACACGCGATGTCTCATCGCGGGCAAGAAAACACGTCTAATATCCTCAAAGCTCACATTCAGCCGGCCATCTAAAAGTGCTCGAACTTTCGCAGTGAGTGCTAGGGTCTGAGCTCCCCGCGGGCTTGCTCCCCAACGCACATATTGATTGGTAATCGGGGCAGTATGAGAACCGTCTGGATGCGTTGCTAGGTTAAGTCGAACCAGATAATCTTGAACATGAGGTGCCAAAATGACCTTGCGCACCATGCTTTGCCACTTGAGGATTTCTGGCCCGTCCATCACCTTCTCTATCATCGCAGATTCATTCGAAGTCGTTCTTTCAACAATCTGATTGAGCTCGTCGCGAGAGCTGTAGCCTACAACGAGTTTAAAAAGGAAGCGATCTAATTGAGCCTCCGGAAGAGGGTAGGTACCTTCCTGTTCAATTGGATTTTGCGTAGCTAACACAAAGAAGGGCTGCTGCAATCGGTAAATTTCCCCACCTGCACTGACCGTTCCCTCCTGCATGGTTTCGAGCATTGCAGATTGAGTTTTTGGCGTAGCTCGATTGATCTCGTCAGCGAGCAAAATTTGCGTAAATACTGGACCCTGCTGAAACTCAAACTGTCTTTTACCTGACTCGTCCTCAACGATCATGTTGGTGCCAAGAATATCTGCCGGCATCAAGTCCGGAGTGAACTGTATTCGCTTAAAATTGAGATCCAGTACACGGGATAAGGTTTTGACAAGCATCGTTTTGCCCAACCCGGGTACCCCTTCAATCAAACAATGACCACCGCATAATACCGCAGTCAGTACACCATGAATAATCTCTTCATGGCCAACAATCACTCGGCCGATCATGTCTTGGACGAGCTGGTAACGCTGGCGAAAAGAATCGACTTCCTCTTGCATCGCTTCAACGGAGTCAGTCATGCTCAACCTGTGATAAAATGATTAAAAGAGACATACTACTAGCGCCTGAAGTACCGTTCGAGATCACACTCAACATGCTATTCAGTCTACTATATCCGCGTTAGTAACTCAGGTAATGATCCCACGCCGTACATAAGCTTTAAGGAAAGACTTCACGCTGACTAACATCAGGATTCTCAGCATTCTGGAAAATTGCAACATGGAATAGCAAAAAGCCGAGCCAATGAGTTTGACAATTGGCGAATCTATCACCTCAAAATCTAAAGCCGCTTTAGTATTTCCCGTTCAGGACGATTCCGATAGTAATCGTCCAAAGGGAAACATCCGCTCACCAATCCATTTCTAGGTGCGGTCGTACAATCACTGAACGTGCGGCAAACTTTTTTCCGTTGCACACTTCTTCCCTCCAGAACATCTCGGGGCAGGTTTGGATAGGATAAAACCATCCGGCCAAGACCAACAGAATCAACCCAATGATTACGAACAACTCCTTGTGCAACATTGGGTAGCCACTCTTGAAGATAACTGTACCCTGACCCGACAAAAACCAAATCGGGATTTTTCTCTTTGAGGTGTTTTGTGGCCATCACTTGCCGTGCAACGCCCACAATTGGATCTTCGGGTGGCTGGTAGCCGTCACTCGGAGGGAAAAACGCTGGACGCTGGATATGCGGGTTGTAGTAAGGACTACCAGCTGTAGTACACACCAAGGTAATATTCAGCGATCTAAGAAGGTTCATGAACTCTAACGGTTCAGTCAGATCAACTCCTGTACCGGTACTATCTCCGCCAAAACAGACTTCAGCATTTGAATTACTTTCAGGTATCCCAATACCATCTTCACCCATGCAGAAAGGAAGAAAATCAAAAATGCTCAACCTCACTCCAATACCCAGAGAATGAGTTGCTGAGCGGATTCCATGGGTAATCTCACGTAAAAACCGAGTTCGGTTTTCAAAACTGCCCCCAAATTCCCCAGCTCGATCAATGCCGGACAGCAATTCATGCCCGAGGTAGCCGTGGCAATGTTTAATATCTACAAAATCAAACCCCGCTTTTTCTGCAAGTTTCGCCGCTTGGATGAAATCATCAATCAATGCTTTTAAGTCATCGTCTGACAGAAGTTTTGAATCATCATTAATGCTCAAACGGCGATCCAAAACTCCATTTCTACGAATGGGAAGTGGCGCGGGGCCAACTTCGGGATCAGGACGTGAATACCTTCCCGAATGGGTAAGTTGTAGACCAATCACCAAATTACTCGTCGTTTGATTGGAAATTTGGTGTTCTTGAACCAATTGCCGACGAAGCTCTTCGATCTCACTTAGATTACTATCCGTGATAAGCAACTGATTTGGATTTGCGCGACCATCATGTCGAACGGCCACAGCTTCACCTCCCCAGATAAGCTTCGCACCACTTGCTCCAAAACTTTTCCAACGACGGTACGTGAGATCACTAGGTTTTCCATCGGGAGTCCCATCCCAGCCCTCCATAGGAAGAATGCAAAATCGGTTACCGATCTGGTGATCTTTCCAATCGATCGGTTGTTGAAGCGGAGAGTCCGAACCAGAATCCATCTCTTTTTCAAGCGGAATGGAGAGTTCCAATTCCTGAAACCGCTCCAACATTTGCTCGTACGTTTTATAACTCGCGATCCTGGAGTATTTCATTCGTTGGATCCTCTTGTGAGCGAGTCTAAATCATCAGCAATCTTCTGTAGAACCTCAGTGTCGGTATGCGAACGGGTCGGGGAACCAGAATACGTCTCATCAGAATTCAGCAAACCTCTGATTTTTAGAAACATAGCAGCAGAGTGTTTGTAAGCTGGTGTTGGGGCACGGAATGTATAGAACCCCAAGTATTGCAATAAGTCGTTCAGTGCATGGAATCTGCTATCTCCTGACTTCCAATAGGCATCGCGTAAAGCGAAAGCATCGGGAGCAAACGTGCTCAAACCGAGTAGATAATCACTGCCGTACATGACCATATCGATTGCCAAATCATTCCCCGTAAAAACGCGAAAATCCGGCCGCACCTGATTGCGTAAATTTAAACGCTCCCATTCAGGCATTCGCTGTAAAGAAGAATGCTTCGCACCGATAGCATTTGGAATTTGCATCAGTTGCCGATAGACATTCAACGAATAAATCTCACCGAAAGGTGCGAACACTTTTGCCAGCTCGAAAAAGAGAAAAGCGTCACAGTGTTTAGATAATTCTTGATAAGACTGAACAAGCTCAGAGTCGGATTGTGTGATCAACCCGTAAGACTGAAATAAAATCGGCTTACCCCCAGCCGCTTCAATCTCCTCCATTCCGCTCGCATAAGCAGATTGATCAAACTTCGAGTCAGGTTCATCACTGACAAATACACCAGCAACAAAATCTTTTCCGGAAGCAATCTCTTGGGTCCGTCTTAGAACCTCTCGACGTGTGACCTGGTCGATTAGGTTAGCGTACCCAGTATCCATATTCACGGCAGGCTCGAGTCCAGCGGCAAAGGTTCGCTCGAGATGTGCCGCAAAGCCACGCCAATCGACGGTGCCATCCATCACGGGAAGTAAAATGGCAGAAACTCCATGAATCTCTCGATTTGGAACAATCAGCGACTTTGGGTCTAACAATTTCTTTCTCCGCTAACTCAACGAAAACCTGTCAATTTCGCTCAACAGAAGCAGGGCCCGTAACCTACTTCACAACCCGATCCAGTATAGAATTTAATCCAGTTAAAACATCGCAAGTTTAGATGTTCCTGATTCGCAGATTGGGCATACCTTGAAAATTCATGGTCGCACTGCAGCAGCACGCTCAAAAAACACTCGTAGAATATCGTTCTCGAAACTAATTTGAATTCGTTATCCGATAGATAGCTTTATCTGTTCGCATCAGCAAAGTATCCGTCAAAATCGCCATTGTCGAGAGTGTTCTTTCTTCGAGTTCATTCTCAGCAATGACCTCAAAAGTTTTCCCTTGTTTGACAACCGTAGTTTTTCCCGACTCGCTCGTAAAATAAAGATGCCCCCCGGCAAGTATGGGCGATGCAGAGTAACTACCTCCTAATCTCTCCCGATAAACAATCTCCCCGGTTGCTGCCTCAATGCACAGCGCTATTCCATCGTCGCTGACCGAGTATATCAATCCCTTATCCGCAATCATTGATGGAGTCTTCGGCACGTTCCGATCAACCTCCCACAGCAAATTAGTTTCGGTAATGTCACCCACCCCTGTAGGATCAATTGCCAACATTCTTGCTTGATCAAAACCCGTCGAGATCACTAAAACGCCATCCACCAGCACAGGTTTGGGGACGACTGAGTAGCCGATATAACCAAAACTCCATTCCACCCGACCATCTTCTGAATTAATCGCTAAAACACCATCACTGCCCGGAGCAATAACAAGTCTCTTATCTTTGACAGGAATCACCGCTGGGGTGCAAAACGAAAAAGGTTTAATTGCGTCGACGGTCCTTAAAACACTCCAAGCCACCTCACCGGTCCGCGAATTCAACGCAACTACTTTGGGCTCTTTGCCACCATCACAGGTGAATACAAGATGATCACCTACAAGAACTGGACTGCCACCGTTTCCATGTGTTGGCGGAAAATACAATTCTCGATTCACCCAAATGATTTCACCATCGAGTGACAAGCAGGCGGTTCCTTGATAACCAAAATGCACAAGAATTCGATCATCTCGAATAATTGGAGTAGGACTCGCATGGCTGTTCTTTCCATGCATTCGTGAGGGACGTTTGTCGTCCTGTATCATGATCGGAACCCTCTTCATCAGATCGCCTGTCTCCAAGTCAACGATCAGAAGCGACAACTCAAACTCGGTATCCTCTCTAGACTCTAACTCGCCGTCTTCCTGAGTGTCACTGGATCCATTACTCAGAGGTATGGCAGCTGTTAAATAAACCTTCTCATTACTTACGACAGGTGAAGACCAGCCACGACCGGGCAACTCAGTCCGCCAATCAATATTTAACTCCTGACTCCAACGTGTGGGAACAACCGACTTCGAGACACCTCGACCATCAGAACCCAGGAACTGTGTCCAAAGACTGTCTTCCGCGTGTGCTGACGGAGATAAAATCTGATGGCTCAAGCAAACCAAGGAAAGAAAAATTAAAGAGAAATAACTCGGGCTAGCTATGAGATTCATTGTAAAACTGTAATATCTTGTAATTGGCGATTTTGTGGTATGGCGAAGGAGGCGTCGTGGCGGTTATCATCGATCATAGCTGGATGTGATCAACTCTAATCCTAAAGAAAAATCATGGATGTTACACGCTCTCCACTTCAATCTCCATGCACCGGGATTTGTAAGTTAAATCCGCAGAATATCTGCGAAGGCTGCTTTCGTACCGTAGATGAAATTGCCAGATGGGGTTCCTCGAGCCCCGCCGAACAACATGAAATGATCGCCAAGTGTGAGGCTCGAAGACAAACGCTTATTGAAGCTGCTTCGACGAGTAAGAGCGACCTCATTTCAATCGCTTGAAAGATAAACTATTGCGTGACTTGGATGCTCAATTTTCTCTAGGTGATCGGTCACTTCGAGCTTGTTATAAAGACGGATAGCCACCGAGTAAACTGTATCCGTTGAATTCATTTGACCAATATGGTGCGGGGCACACAAAGCGAAGAGACCGTCCAACCCAAGATATTTAACGGCTCCAGGTACAAACATTGGATGGTCATGTGCAGTCAGCTTGCTGAACTGGAAATCCTCTGTATCCACCAAGGTTCGTTGAATCAGTGAACCCATCTGCGATCTAGCGGCAACAGCAACGGGTCCCGCGACAGACCCTAACCCCACCAAATGAATAGGCTCATCAGAGTCCTGCGACACATAACGTGCAATAGTTAATACATCGTGGACTCGCTTAACAAAGAGACAGTGGTTATATCCATAAGTGTAACCCGAAAAGCGTTTCCAACCTTGATCACCATTTGGCTGATACCACATAGGCTGATTATCTGCAGTGCTCTCACCTTGGCCATACAAATCGCAGGCAATCAAACCGAAACCGTTATCGGCTAAATTCTCTCTCAGATTCGCGGCAACGCTATTTCGACCGCTTTCAAATTCACTTAAACCTTGGTCCGTGAGCATGATCACGAGACCTTTTTTTCGATCAGTCGTTTCCCATTGCTTGATGCGTACTCTCTCCTGATTCTGATCTCTAACCAAGTATCCATAAAACTCAGCATCGGTTGAATCTTGCTCATTCTCGGTTGAGACGTCACCAACCTCATCGATCGATCGTCCTAGTATTGTCTCCCAAGCCCCACCCACAATTTCTTGGAAGTTCTCTTCGCTAACAAAGATGGAGTCCACAACCTTTTCCATTTGCCGATCACTATCCTGAGTTGCCATGCTCAGCAAGCGAACTTCGTGCGAATCTCCGACTTGTTCACCACTGGGCGCTGCGTGGACCCCAGTCCAGACAGTGGCTTCCTCTCGCGTGAGTGGCTCGTAATATCCTTCAATAATCGGCTCCTCGAACCCCAGCTTGAAATGATGGTTAAAGAAATGGTACATCTCTGTCCGATTCACCAAATTGTAATTGTGCTTAAACTCTGTTCGAAATACTCCTTTTAGATTGCTGGGCTCTCCCAAGGTTTCATAGAGAGACAACAGATCAGGAAAGCCTTTTGACTCGAGTTGGATCGTCCAGTCATCAGCGGCAGTTAACGCAAGCGGTTTGGGCGCGAAAGCTGCTGCGATATCGATGTTCCCCTGATCAATTCTCAGCAAGGGTGCATTCTCACATGTGCATCCACCCTGCATGGCCGTTGAAACCATTACGCACGGCATGGAAGCAGTAACACGATCGTCGATGGCAGCAATGATCATGGTCTGGGTCCCACCACCACTAGCACCCGTTACACCAATTCGCGATCGATCAATGTCAGCGAGCTCAAACAAGAAATCAAGCGCACGAATCGAGTTCCAAGTTTGTAAACCCATCATATTCTGGAGTCGCAAATCAGCTTGCACACTCATAAAGCCCCAGTCGTTAGCACGGTCCAAATGATTCCATCGCTCGGGCCGGTGTGCGATTTGTTTGGAATCTGCGTTGCCAGTCATGTCGTATAGGAAAACAATACAACCCATTCTGGCCAACTGCACAGCACGTGCTTGGAGTGGAAATCTTCCTCCAACTTCGTCATTTTCAGCACCGGACTGTATCTGTTGTTGAACAAGATCCTCCCCAGCATCATAAAAACGTCCTTGATTCCAATGACCATGCGGTGAAAGTATGGCTGGGAACGGGCCAAGCTTGCCTTTTGGTCTATATAAACTCCCAGTAACAAAGTGACCGGGGGCAGATTCGAAGAAGACCCTTTCAACGGTGTACTCATCTCGCTGGATGGCTCCATGAATGACAGCGTTAAGCTTTGTTCGTGTTGGTAACGGCCACAGACCTTGCGAAACAAGTATGCGTCGCCGAATCTCC
>JAYYHM010000276.1:0-7545 GCA_036148415.1 Planctomycetota bacterium | reverse complement strand
TGAATTAGCTCTTGATAACTATAAAACACAAATCATGGGGCTTCCCCCTGGGCTGCCCATCAGGGTTGATGGTTCCTTGCTGGAGGGTTTTCAGCTCGTTCCTTTGGAAGCCAATGAAATTGTAGATTCATTAAACCAACTGCAAGTAAGAATCGGTCGGTTGAGCCAGGTCATTGAGCTTCAGGCACTGCTATCCTCACTCGAAGAGTCGGCTACAGAACTTGCCGGCTTCAGTTCGGAGCAATTGAGGGATTTTATCGACAGAGAAGGAAGGGTGATCGCATTAATCAGTGATTGCTTGACGCCCCAAGATGCAAGCGGACTAACCGATTCTCAAGATAAGCAGAAAGTCTTTGAGCAACTGGATCAGCTGACTCAATGGGAGAACAAACTGCGTCAGATTTCACAGGGATTAGCGGGGAGCGCCGATCAGTTAAATTCAAATCGGTCTGATCAGAGCGATCAAGGGAGAGCTCAGGACGAGGATAGGTCCGAAGGCTCTCGTTTGGGCTCAGAGGATTTAGAAGTACTTCGTGCCGCATTTAACTTTTGCGACAACCTTGCTGAAGTGTCCTTCAGTTCTACTGACGCTCGGCAGCGATTAAATGAAATTATCGGAAAAGCTAAAACGCATCTTGCACCGGTTGAGGCGATGCAGCAATTAGCCGAATCAGAAATCAATCGCTTGGAGGAGCTTTCAGCTGAACGTGAACGCGGGATGAATCGTGAACAGGTCCTGGAGTTTCGAGAGGTTCTTTCTTCAGTTCGAAAAAGGCTTATTGATCTCAATACGGGCGAGAATAGCATTGCGTCCGGATCGAAAGAACTGCAAGCAATTCAGGAAGAAGCCGCGGGTCAACCCGTTCAAAAATCTCTGTCTGATTTAAGCGGTTGGATTCAAAATTTTTCGCAGGTGACTGAGCGTTTGTCGTTTATTCCTGCTCGGGCTCGACTTGAGTTAATCACAGTTCCCGATGTGGAATTGACGAATGCCAAAGCGTTTGAGATCGCGCTCGAAAACCGATTGGACTTCATGAATGGTAGAGCAGCCTTGGTCGATCGTTGGCGAGCGATCGAGATCGCGGCGAATGAGCTTGAGTCGAATCTATCGATCACAGGGAATCTTGATCTGGGTACTGCGAAAAATAACATTCTGGATTTTCGCGGCGGAACGGGCAATCTGCGTTTAGGGCTTGAGTTCGACGCACCACTTGCGCGTCTCCTTGAACGTAATGGTTACAGGGAGGCGTTGATTGATTTCCAGCGTGCGAGACGGCAGTTCATCCAGTCTCGCGATTCACTGGAAAAGGGCCTGCGAGCATTGCTTCGAAATCTCGAGCTCAGGCGAGAGCAGTTGGAGATTCAGAGAGGTGCTGTTGCGATTGCTCTGCGGCGATCTGAGCAGCAGCAGTTGCAATTGCTGGCACCACCTGCACGAATCGGAGTCGGGCAAGGGAACACAATTAATTCGAATCAGGCGTTCAATCTGGGCAGCGCGCAGGAGTCGCTGCTCAGATCCAATAACGACCTGCTTGCTGCATGGCTGAACCACTACGCAGCTCGACTGCGTCTCTATAGAGAGCTGGGAATTATGGAATTAGATGCTGGGGGTAGGTGGATTGAAAATCCGCTGAAGCTCGATTCGGATAGTGAGTCTCAACCTGAGGCGCTTGATCGGCAGCAATCAGAGTCCAACGCACCCGTGCGAGAAGCAAAATTTGAAATTCAGAAAAAATACTCGCCCGTCGTCCGATCCGCTGCGAATCCGGATCTGGTGGAGATTCAAGTCAGGTGATTCATCGATAGAGAACCTAGCGATCAAGATAATTATTCGCCGGTCTCCCGAGCAATTTTCGCCGGGCGGGGGGTTAGGTAAAATGTATCCAGCACAATGGAGCCAGGCGTTATCGGTAAGCTTGATCATGTATGATAAACGCATTCGATCAGGTTTCCTGGCGTTCAAGGCACAGATCACAGCATGGGAAATGATTAACTTTCCGAGTTTAAGAATTCGATGAACAAAGATCAGAATCCAATCACAAACGCTCTGCCGGAGCAGACCAATCAGGCTCAAAGCTCGAAGCGTGGTGATCGCCGCGCTCTGAGCCTCGCTCTCCTGTTGGGTGTAATTGTCATTGCCGGGGGAGTCTCAGTGGTTGCGTATTGGCCTGATAGCGCATCAGAGAAACAGGAGATGCTGACGCATGAGATCCGTCGTGGTCGGTTGATTGTGTCGGTGACTGAGCAGGGTACGTTGGAAAGCTCAAACAACACCGAAATCAAATGCAAGGTGCGAGGTTTCAGCACCGTCACCTACGTGGTACCCACGGGTACCGTGGTTGAGGAAGGGCAGGAACTGGTTCGTCTGGATACCAAGGTATTGGAAGAACAGAACAGTCTCACGAAGACCAACACTTTTATCGCTCAAGCAACCCTTGCTGAAACCAAAGCTAACGTGGAGACCGCCGAGATCGCCATTAAAGCCTACGAAGAGGGTAGGTACCGGTCAGAGTTGCAAAAGCTTGAAAATGAACTCGCTGTCAATCAGGAAGATCTTCGCACCTCACGGGAGAACTACGAACGCTCGAAAACACTCTTTCGCCAAGGCTTTGCGACGGAGCTTGAGGTCGAGGGCAATGCAATTGCGGTGACCCAAGCTGAGCTTCAATTACAGGTCAAGGAGACGGAAATTACTGTCTTGAAGAATTACACAAGACGTAAAGAAATGGAAACGATGAACGGCAACCTCACCGCAAGCCGATCAAAGTTGGCGGCGGATGAAGCCGGGTTGAATATGGAAATCAAACGGCGTGATCGAGCCAAGCAAGAACTGGAAGATTGTGTGATTCGCGCTGAAAAAAGTGGCTTGGTGATCTATCCCTCCGCGGCAGCTTGGAAGACAGCACCAGACATCACCGATGGTGCCACCGTGCGAAAAGATCAGGTTCTGCTTCTAATGCCGGACCTTTCTCAAATGCAGGTCAAATTGGGGATTCATGAGTCCGTGATTGACCGCGTGAGTCCTGGTCTCGAGGCGGTGGTTACACTGCCTGACCGAACGCTCACGGCAAAGGTGACGGAGGTGGCATCGGTCACCCGGCCAGCGGGTTGGTGGACGGGTAATGTCGTAAAATACGACACTATCATTGAGCTCCCGCAAGAAGGCGGACTCAAGCCAGGAATGAGTGCCGAAATCGAGGTCGTGCTCGCCATTCATGAAAGTGTACTGATGCTTCCCGTTGCAGCGGTCATCGCAACCGAAGAGGGAGCGTTCTGTTGGGTATCCGGTGCTACTGGCAATGTAAAAAGGTCAGTTTTACTGGGTGACAGTAACGATGTGTTTGTCGAGGTGATATCTGGTTTGACCGAAGGAGAAAAGGTGATTCTCAACCCCGCGGCACTTATCGACGAGGCTGCGGAAGATGCCTTGCAAACGTTGAGCAGTGGATCCTCTACGCCTCAAGGCCAGTCCGCAGCTCAAGAGGTGTCCCAGCAATGATTCGGTTCGTTTTATTCGCCCTGTTCTTCGCTGCTGCGGTTGCCATCCCTTACTTTCTCTTATCAGAGAAGGACTCGGTTATTACCGATCTCCCAACTCACCGAATTGATCGTCGAGATATTGTCATCTCTGTCACAGAGCAAGGAACGCTGGAGAGCGCCAACAACACCGAGATTAAGTGTCGCGTTAGGGGTGATAACACGATCACCTTTGTGATTGAGAGCGGATCGCTTGTCAGTGAAGGGGATGTCCTGGTCCAGTTGGACACCCTAGCAATTGAAGAAGAGATAAGCGAACGAACGAAATTCTTTCATCAAGCAGAAGCAACCGTTGCGCGGTCGCGAGCGACGTTAGAGAACGCAAAAATCGCAATTGAGGAGTACATCGAGGGAAGCTTTCCTGCTCAAAAGGCAACACTACAACAGGGGCTAGCGGCAGCGGAGGCACAGCTCCTCAACTCGCAAAATCAACTCAAGTACGCAAGAATGATGGCTCAAGGAAATTACCAAAGCGAGTTGGTGGTCGAGCAGAGAGAATTCAATGAGATTCGTCAGAGCAATAGCGTTGCTCTCTTGCAAACCCGAATCGAAGTGCTGGAAAAGTATACCAAGCAGCAAGAATTGGCGAGGCTAAATGGGGAGCTGGAGGCCGCAAAAGCAACGCTGGAGGCTGACCTGGAGCGATCACTCGCGGATAAGAAACGTCTCGACCGAGCATTGGAGGAGCTACAGCTCTGTACGATCCAAGCCCAGCGATCCGGGTTGGTGATCTATCCGAACGGCGAGCAGTGGGAAGATGTTCCTGAGATCGAGCAAGGCGCAACGGTCAAGAAAGATCAAACCTTGCTTTTGATGCCCGACCTGAGACAAATGCAAGTCAAAGTAGGGATTCATGAGTCTGTCATGGATCGAATGACAATGGGCGCTCCCGCAGAGGTCACTCTGAACAAGAATACGTTTGATGGCGAGGTGAGCTATGTCGCTTCTGTGGCTCAGCCGGCAGGGTGGTGGACCGGAAATGTGGTCAAGTACGATTCGATCGTTCAACTGCCCGAATCGGACGGGCTTCGACCCGGAATGAGCGCAGAAGTTGAAATCATCTTCGCCAAGCATTTCGACGAGCTTGTAATTCCATTCAACGCCTGCGTTCAGCTTGAGGATAGCTTTGTTTGCTGGGTCAAACAGGGGGAGCAGATCACTCGGCGAGCGATCTCGCTGGGAGATGGGGATGAGATGTTCAATATTGTTACCAGCGGTTTGCAGCCAGGTGAGGAGGTGATTCTAGAACCCCTTTCCTACGTTGCTGAAGCTCAGGCAGAGGTAGCCAAAACCACCTCCGATAGCGATGGTTCTAAATTTGGCTATGAAGATTTATGATTCAGGAGGTGAAGCAAGATGAATGAATTCCATGCGTCACCTCGTTTGGGCAGGTTCTTGAGTATCTTAGCGCTCCTCGGGCTGATGGGCGCTTTGGTCGTGTTGGTCTTTGTGATCTGGAATGGAGAAACGGAGGATCCCCACGCCGGGATGCTCCTGCATAAGATCAAGCGTGGTTCCCTCGAGATCACGGTTC
Source organism: Planctomycetota bacterium (assembly GCA_036148415.1). Taxonomy (GTDB): domain Bacteria; phylum Planctomycetota; class Planctomycetia; order Pirellulales; family Pirellulaceae; genus Rubripirellula. Next base: position 2,474 of record JAYYHM010000276.1, on the reverse strand, counting down.
GTAGCGAAGGCCTTTTGGAAAGTAAGGAGAACCATGAATTTAAGTCCAGGGTGCGTGGACGAAACGCAATTCTCTGGATTGTTGAGAGTGGTACGTATGTCAATGAAGGTGATGATTTAGTTCGCCTTGATGCGCTTTTTATCCAGGAACAGGTGGATGAGAGAACCAAGTATGCGAATTGGTCACAATCAGGTGCAGATCATTCGGCGGCTCGGTTAGCCAAGGCTGAGATTGATTTAGAAGAGTATGAGAATGGTCGTTTCCAAACGGAACTGCTTTCCGCTGAGCAGAGAATCGCGGTTGCTGAGTCAACATTACAAAGTGCTCAAGACCAACTCAAACATGTTCAACTGATGGAGAGCAGCGGGTTTGTGAACGCGACACAATTGGAAAGTTCGCATTTTGCAGTGGATAGTGCAAAGAGAAACTTGGCACAGATGAACACCGACCTTGATGTTCTCAAAAATTTCACCTTCGAAGAACAACTCAAAACACTCAAGGGTAGGCTCACCTCCGTCGCGGCGACACACAAAGCGAATGTTGAACGGGCGATGGCGGATAACTCTCGTCGAGATCGTGCAGTGGAAGAGCTCGACTACTGTACTATCAAAGCCGACCGCAGTGGGCTGGTGATTCACCCCAATGCAGCCGCCTGGGAAAGAGCACCGATCGCGGAGGGCACGCTCGTTTGGAAAGATCAGGTGTTATTGATCATGCCGGATCTGAAGAAGATGCAAGTCAAGATCGGTGTCCATGAATCCTCCGTCGATCGCGTCGAGGTTGGCCAGAGGGCCAGAGTGGTGATGGGTGACCGTGTCGTGGAAGGGGAGGTTTCTGAAGTCGCATCCATCACCAAACCCGCGGGTTGGTGGACGGGTAATCAGGTGCGTTACGATACCTTGATCAGACTTCCCTACGCTGCGAATCAGTTACCCGGCATGAGTGCTGAGGTGGAGGTTGTCGTTGCAAACTATGACGACGCTCTGCTGATTCCCACCGCGGCGGTCGTGGAGTCCAACGAAAGGTATTTCTGTTGGATCGCTGATGCGACTGGCCCCGAACGTACTGAGATCGAATTGGGTGACAAAGGTGAAAGCTTTTATGTCGTCCAGTCAGGGCTGACTGCCGGTGACGAGGTTTATATGAACCCTTTTGCATTTGAGACTCTCGCTGAACAGATGGAACCCTCTGAAGAGGATCCCGACACCCTCGATGAACCGAGTGAATGAGTAGACGTGATTGCCCAATTTTTTCAAACCGTTGACCTGGGCGTGAAAAGCCTGCTCGTGCAAAAGATGCGAGCTGGACTTGCTGCCTTGGGGATCTTTATCGGTACTTCTACCGTGATCTGGTTAGTTGCGATGGGAGAGGGCGTGAGTTATCGCGCCCAACAACAGATCTTGGAGCTTGGCGCTAAGAATGTCATCGTGAGAACCAAGCAGCCCACTGCCGGCAGCGACGAGGATGCAAGCAGTCGAGTCAAGACGTACGGATTACTTCGTGCGGATTACCGACGGATTGTGGAGAACATTCCCAATATTCGCAGGGCGATCCCGATGCGGGAACTCAAGTTCGAACTCAGGCTGGATGATCGCACTGCGGATACCAAGCTCGTGGGTTGTACCGAGGATTATCTGGAGTTGAACCGATTAGAGATTGCTCGGGGTAGATGGCTTGCAAACCGAGATCGTGGCGAAAAGGTAGTCGTGCTCGCGGGAGAAACGGCGCGGCGTCTTTTTCCCTTTGAAAATCCGATTGGAAGAGCGATCTGGGTGGGGAGCGAGTTCTATACTGTGATCGGTCAAACCAAAGACCGAACTGCCTCCGCCGCGATTGGCGGGAGTCTGGATTCCCGCGACTACAACATGGACGCCTACATCCCCATCAAAACACTTCGGCAACGGGTGGGTGATCTGGTGATGAAGAGAGTCGGTGGAGGCAGTGGTTTCAACTTTGTCGGCGAGGATGTTGAACTGAGTCAAATTACGGTGGAAGTCAATGAAATCGAAGATGTGGATGAAACGGCTCAGATCATCGAAACGCTGCTGAAGAAATACCACGAAGAGGAAGACTACGCGGTGGTTGTACCGCGTGAGTTACTCCGACAGGCCGAGCGCACACGTACGATGTTCAATGTGCTGCTTGTCGTCATCGCCGGAATATCGCTCTTGGTAGGCGGGATTGGAATCATGAACATTATGCTGGCCACCGTGACCGAACGTACAAGGGAAATCGGTGTACGTCGAGCGCTCGGAGCGGCTCGTAGCGATATCATTGGGCAGTTTTTAGCAGAAACCGTTGTGCTTACCGCTTCAGGTGGTCTAGCAGGCGTGTTGTTCGGACTTTCGGTCGGGCCTATTTTTGCAACAATCAAGCAATTAGTCGCCTCGATTTCACCGGAAGCTCTACCGCCTATCGTTCAATCGCTCGAACCTCGCATCGCACCTTGGTCCGTTGTCCTCTCGCTTGGGATC
>JAYYHM010000275.1:0-5214 GCA_036148415.1 Planctomycetota bacterium | reverse complement strand
TGGATCGTGATCCCCCTGGGCTCGGAAAGTCGATCTCTACGGTGTAGGTGTCGTTACTTGCTGCACCTGCTGCACCTGTCTTCGATTCTGCTAGGACCGAATGGTCATCCAGTACCTTGAGGTCAGATTTCTCTGCTCTAGCACCGATGATTTGTGAGGGGATCCAAGTTTGGATACGTGAAATCTCAGCGAGTTTTGTCTCCTCCCATGCGGCCTGTGATTTAGCCAGTTGCTCTTTTAGTGTGGCAAGCTTCAAGTCGTAGTTGTCTTTTTCCTTCTGCAGTTCTGAAACCGTTGCTTGTTGCTGGTCGGTTGGGGATGCAAGTACCGGCGGAGTTTGAGCATTGCCGCCTCCCCCGTTGACACTTGTTTGGTTGAAAAAGGCAAAAAGTTGATAGTATTCGTCGTTGAGGATCGGGTCATACTTATGGTCATGGCAACGGCAGCAATTCAGCGTCATTCCTAACCATATCGTCCCCATAGTTTCCGTCATGTCCATGACATACTCGACGCGATTCTCTTCAGCAATTCGGCCCCCCTCGCCATTGATCATGTGATTGCGATTGAATGCCGTCGCAAGTTTCTGTTCGTGCGTGGGGTTGGGCAACAGGTCACCAGCGAGTTGCCAAAGTGTGAATTGGTCGTAAGGAAGATTGTCATTGAAGGCTTTTACTACCCAGTCCCGCCATGGCCACATCGTTCGCTCACGATCACCCTGGTATCCGTTGGTGTCAGCGTATCTGGCAGCATCTAGCCAGTCCCAGGCCATTCGCTGTCCAAAGTGTTTCGACTTGAGGACACGATCGACTAACTTTTCATAGGCATCAGGCGAAGGGTCCTCCAAGTATTCCTGCAATTCTTCTCTCGTCGGAGGTAGGCCGGTCAGATCAAGAAAGAGTCGACGGATCATTGTTTGACGAGATGCTTCTTCGGCGGGAGACAGTAACGAGCCCTGAAGTTTGTTTTGGATAAACAGGTCAATTTCGTTACGCACAGGCGTTGATGAGGTTTCAGAAAGTGTAGGCAGTCGTGATTTCTTAATCGGCTTGAATGACCAATGCTCTTCCCACTGCGCGCCTTGATCGATCCATCTCTTGATCAACTGGATATCACTCTCTGAGAGTTCTCGATTGGAATTGGGTGGGGGCATCAGGATCTCAGCATCTTCACTGATTAAGCGTTGAAAGAGTTCACTTTCCTCGCTATCGCCTTGCTCCATAACGCTCCACACCCCGTCTGACGTATCCAGCCGTAAATCACTTTGGCGTTGTTGGTCATCTGGACCATGGCAGAACGAGCAGTTCTCAGAAAGGATAGGGCGAATGTCGCGTGCAAAATCGATGTTGTCTTGAGACGACGCTGATTTTGTCTGAAGGACCAAGGAAATGAGTAGATAGATCAAGCAAAATAGGATTCTCACCTCTGCTCTGAATCGCCAAACCAGAGAAAGAATCCGTTCTTGGATCTGCTTGACTTTCATGAATCGTCTATCTACGGGTTCAGGATTGGGGAGACTGTCCGGCTGAAACCAACAGTGTAGGAGAAAAAGGACCAGTCTGCTTGCCTTCGACCGCAGATTGCTGAGAGTGAAAACGCGATTTTGCCCCATTTGCTAGGCGTTCAATCCGTCACGAGGGAATCATCTTGCATGAGTCGAGTGTGAATCGAACAATGAGATGGAACGAAAAGAGGACCGCCAATTCTCGCCGCGATCCAGATCCACCTAATTGGCTTAGCTATTCTGCTGCCGTTCACTCATACTGCTAATGGGATTCAATCCATAACGTTCAGGTATAATCCGAGACGTCAGCGATGATTTCGGTGGCAGTAATTAACATCAACCAAAATCCTCTATGCAATGATGCAGGATCTACTGGAGAAACGGAACTCGCAATTGTCATCGGTGACGATGCCACTTCCCGGAGCCTCTCCCTATGACAATGAACGTCCCCTCAATATTCCAGGACGCTACGACGGTGGTACCCTTTTCGAGGTGGTTGTCAGTTTATTTCCACATATTCAACCCAGTCAGTGGCAGGCATGGTTTGACGCAGGGCACATCCGCAAGAAAGGTGTTCCCGTGCAAAGCAATCGAACCGTGCGAGGTGGTGAGTCCTTTATCCACGTGTTTCCAAAGACCGTCGAACCAGATGTGAATGTGGATGTTCGATGGATTTGGGAAGATGACTCTGTCGTTGGATTGTTCAAGCCGGCGCCGCTACCGGTTCATCCCTGCGGTCGTTTCAATCGCAACACTCTGATGCATTTCATCAATCAGGTGATGGGGGAGGGTGTGCTCAAACTGGTGCACCGATTGGACGCAAATACCAGCGGCTTGATGTTATTTGCCAAATCAGCTGAAGCTTCCGATTCATTACGGCACCAGTTTGAATCGGGGGGAGTGGAAAAGCGGTACATTGCACGTGTTATCGGCCAGCCCTTACAAGATCGTTTCGTTTGCGATGCTCCGATTGGTCGGAGTCGTGTTCTCGCTGGTGGTCGAGAAATCGAGGAATTAGGGTTAACTGCAATCACCGAGTTTCAAGTGATTGCGAGAATGAGAGATGGGACATCTATGGTGGAAGCCGTGCCAAAAACGGGACGGACCAATCAGATTCGAATTCACTTGTGGGAGATGGGATATCCAATTGTTGGTGATCCTGCCTACCTCCCCGACAAACAGAGAGTGAATCGTCAGACTCTGAATTTGAGTGATGACCCAATGTGTTTGCACGCAGAATCTCTACGCTTCATTCACCCGAGAGACAAGAAGCCTATTCAACTCAAGGTCGGCTTGCCTCGTTGGGCTTCGTTTTAAGCCTCTTGCCCGCGGCAATGGATGACCTACTTTTTTGCTTTGAGCTCGGCAGCTTCAGCTTCGAGTTTCTGGATCTCATCTTCGAGTTGTCGTAACTCGTTAAGGTCATCAGCTTGCTCACGCGATCCTGCAAGGCGAGGACGCAAGGTTTTGAGCTTCTTGTTAATCACTTCAAGCCGTTTCTTTGCTTTTTTATCCATCGTTTATTCGTGCGTTTTAGATTGGTCGTCTGGTCCGCTAAATCAAGCAATTGCTTTCTTTGGTCGGATCACGATGAGCCGCCAAGGTGCAATCATGTCGCATCCGTGCGAACCGGATTGTAGCAAAGAGCCAGAGCTTTTGTAGAACGGGTGATGCGAACGAATGCGGCTGCTTCTGAGTAATCCGGTTGGCTTAGAATTCAAACAAGGCGACGGCGAAGTGGACCGTCAAAACATAAAGCGTCGCCCAGAGCACAGTAGAGGTAACTGATGAGCTAACATCACTCGCGGAATTCTTCTCCTGAAACCCTTTGTAGTAAGTGATCGCAGCAGTCCCGATTCCGCAAAGTAAGTTCTTACTCAAAACCCACTGCCAGCCCTCGGGCCAAAAAGCATCGGAGTGATTCGCTGAGATCCTCGCATGGAAATGTTGATCCCAAAAGTGAGCGTTGATTTGGGGGTGCGAGGACAAGAAGGTGAATAAGCTGGTTGCTTTTGCAGCCGCGAATGCGAGCCATTCCAGCAGAGGTGTGGCGATTGCAAAAGCCAATAAAATCGGAGTCAATAAGTAGGTATGGGAACTCAGCCCCATTGTGCTCAATGCATCCGTTTGCCCACCGTATCGTTTGACCCCAACATCAGCAGTCACCGCTGCACCACACCTCGCGGCGATGAGAATCGTTGCAAGAATTGGCACGAGTATTCGGTAGAGAGCAAAGCCAACGGATGCCAGTAATTCATCGATCAACAGGGGCTGGGTATAAAGTCGAAATGGGAGAAATCGGAAAGTGAAGAAAGTGGAGGTGAATCCGACAATTAATCCAGCGACCAGCAGGTAGACCCATGCCGAGGGTCCAGCGATCAATCTTAAGTAATGCGCGATGAATCTCGCTCCCCATTTCCAACGTGGGAAAACGGGAAGCATTCTTAACGGAAGGACTAAAGCGGTGCCCACTACCGATCCGGTGGTGTCGAAGACCTTGCTCAATAATTTGGTGAGTTGATTTTCATTTTTAGGTTCGGGTGACGAGATTGGCGACATTAAGGCTTGAAGTCGTTCTGGCACCTGTTTCCATTGCTCATGATCCAACCGCTCCAGTTTCCTGGTTTGAGTATTGAAGAGCAGGATATCATCAGCAATTGGGATAAGCGTTGGGTAGTCGTGAGTAACAATGACGCTGGTGCGTCCGGCTAGCCTATGAGTTTCCCTGATGAGTCCTGCAACCTTGCTTCCGCTGGCGGCATCGAGGCCCGATGTGGGTTCATCGTAGAGGATGATGTCTGGTGATCGAGCCAAGGTGCGCGCGATCGCCAATCGCTGCTTTTGGCCACCACTGAGATTTCCTACGGGAACATTGGCGGGTACGCCAAGCTGATCCAGCCACTGTGTTGCACTCCTATTTTGATGGGCTGAGTTGGTCCGCTTTGATCGCGTCCCCTTAAAACGGTGGTCGATAGCAAACTGGATATTCGCTGTACAGGAGAGTTCATCAAACAGAGCAAATTGCTGAAAAACGACACCCACATTTCCTTTCGGCTTCAATTGCGTGCCCGAGTCATTCGATAACTCGATCTCCCCATTCCAGGTTAGTGACTCGCCCGATTGAGGTAATAGTCCCGCAAGGGTTCGTAGGAGAACAGACTTGCCGGCCCCGCTCGGTCCGACGATCAGAGTAATCCTGCCAGCCGCAATCCTTTCACTTGCATCCTCGATCAGTTTTTTGCTTGGCGTGCTGATGGTAACCGAATCAAGTCTCAGTTCCATTGGTGAAGATGAATCAGGGGGCGATAGCCTCGGCGGTTCGTCCATGAATTTTTGGCTAGCTACACGGGATTCTGGATCTCTTGTTGGATCCTCACCTTGGTTCATGATTTACCTCCTAAACGCTGGTCAGCGGTGGTGAAAATCACGGGGTAGGGCATTGACGCTTTTGAACGTCTGACACGGGGAAGGCTTTCTGTTTTCCTAGGTAGGGCGATGATCCAATTCCTATCTTTACCCAGAATTTGGTTTCTCAATACGCGAGCAAAATCTGGATTGATTCCGTCGGTTTCTGAACCGAAAAGGTCTTCTCCAATTTGACGGATCACGGGCTCGAGGCGACGGCTGTTTGTCTCGAACAATTCTTCGGCACGGTCACTACTCCAAACATCAGATAGCGCTACTCGTAGCGATTCATTTTCAATGATGGATTC
>JAYYHM010000274.1:0-6143 GCA_036148415.1 Planctomycetota bacterium | reverse complement strand
GAAGTGGTCGGCCAAATGGCTGATGAAGGACGGATTGAGATTTACCGAGCAAAGAACGAACGAGTCAGAGTCTGACTAGCAGTGGTTCTATGAGAAGCGCGATTAGTTTGGATGCTCGTTCCAATGTAAGACCTGCGCGTGATTCGGCCGGTCCCAGGAAACGCTAGGATGGCAGAACGCTAGCCAATCGAATAACGCCTGAGTGGCAGGTGTCAGCTCGCAACGATAAGGGGTCGGTTTATCGCTACAGTTGCTCTGGATCCACTCTTTGACCATGCCAAATCGAGCATTCCCTTTTTCGGTCAGCCATCCTATGAGTTTCGAAATAAAAGGGTGGCTCAGAAAGGCATCACGCGTCTGTTGGTGAAACGCTTCAGAAGAGAGGTTGGCGTGAATGTCGTAAAGGTTGAGGTCGTGGAAACCCCGAGCCTTCTCATCAGGATCCCTGAAGGACTCCGGATTTGAATAGAATTTCCAAAGCCAATCCGGGGAGGGGGTGGCAGGAAGGCTAAGCCAAGAATAGTCGGTTTCGGTCGGTTCCGAGGATGGCGGGAGCGTAAAGGTCCTTTCGGGGGAAGGAGGCGGATTCGTTTTTAGGTATTCTTTGGCGGCCAGGTAGGCAGCTTCAGTGATACGGGTGCTCTCTCGGCACAAATCATTGATTCTATTCCAGTCCTCACGGGAAAGGGAAACCGTGGCGCTAGTTTCAATATTGGGCTGATCGCAAAGACCAAGTCCACGAAAGGTCAAGTTGCCAGTGCTGAGAATCGCTTCGGCCTTGGAGTGGATGTAGAGCTTTAGATGGATTCTAGGATGAGTGTAGAGTCGACCGCCATGTCTTTCGAGTAGAGGAAAGAGTTTGGGATCAGACGCACCGCTAGAAAGGCTCGCCGAGTCCCACTTGGTGATAATCTGAAGGCCAGGAGAAAATTTCGAGTCCTCAAACAGTTTGGAGACAGCTGCCGCATGTGAATATGGGGAGATGATTAAGATGAGGTTAGAGCGTTCGCTCGAACCCAGTAGCGGATTGGACCACAATAACGGGCTTTGATGACGGCCGTCTGGTGAATCGGAAGAACGAATCATTGTTACGGGCTCAACCTACCTCTAACCATCGTTTGGTGAAGTCTGAAATGGAACGCGTTTCCGTGCCTGCAGCGAGATAGCCCAGCCCTCGGCGGATGTGGGCATGGAGAAGTGCCGCGTCGTCCACATCTTTGCAGTTGGCGGCGTAGTTTCTTCTCCAGATCAGTAGTAAACCTGCATAATAATCCGAAGCGTCTCCGGCGAAGACGGACCACGATATTTCGACTCCATCTTTTGCCGATGTTTTGTCGAGAGGGGGTAACGACGTTTCTCTAAGCGATGCACAAAAGGCCCAACGGCAAATAATATTCCAGCTCTCGATCCCTGTGTGACGTTTCAATTTGATCAGTTGATCTCGGGATTGTTTTCCAAGTCGTATGATGTCAGATGGCGGTTTCATGTTGGGGAAAGTATCCAGATTTTACTGAGGTGCTTCCGAGAATTTCGTCGTGCTCCAGATGAAAACTTCGTGTGACGAAGGGTGATATTGACTGGTGATACCCCCCCACGATTTCTTCATCGGTCGAGAGCAGGAGCACTTGATGGGAGGCGTTGGGGAAATATCGTTCGATTAGGTGCTTTCGGTGAGAAGAGTCTAGCCTTCCTAAAGGAGTGTCTATAATGGTAGGGACAGGCCGTCCTGAAGCTCGAGCAAGGCCCCACAAGAGAGCGGTCGCAAGCAGCTGTCGCTCGCCGGCACTCAGGCGATCGAAAGGAAGGGGCTCTCCATGACGGTCGTAGAGCGTGACTGAGAAATCGACGGGGTCGATCGTCAGGTTAGAAATGAGGGCCGACTTTCGGAGAAGAGCTTGGAACGAATCCAGCATCAATCGCTCGATTTTTTTGGAATGCTTTTTGATGATGCGAACTCGAAACTCATTGAGTGTGTTCCTCACCTTCGAAGAGTGGAGTAGGAGCCGTTCCTTTACGTTTTGATGATCTAAACTGGCAGTTTCTTCTTGCTGGACTTTTTCAAGACGCTTTTGAGCCGCTTCAACTTGCCTGGAAAGCGCTTCCTTTCGCAAGCGAAGCTCTTGGAGCAGCGCATTTCTTTCTTCGTAATCCTTTCGGGCTAGGTTGAGAGTCGATTGGACCTCAAGAATCTGATCTTCGTCAGGAACTCGTTCGATTTCTGACTGAATTTGGGCAAGGGACTCGTCAGTGGATTCGATTTCTTGCAGTAACGTTGAGGCTTCGGTTTCCAAGGTTGGCAAAATCGTATTTCTCAAATGATTCGCCTCGGTAACAAAATGCTCTTCGCTATCCAGTAGCGTTTCGCTGTTTGCTTGCCTCTTGGTATCCTCCCGATTTTTCAAAAGTGTCTTCGAAATCTTTTTGATGATACTTTCGTCGATCGATTCGCTTGAAAGTAGTTTCACGACTTCGTCATCGCGAGCCTCGAGTTCTTCGCTAAGAACCTTTGCGTGATGGATTTTCTTTTCTTGTTTCGCTTGTTCTTCGAGCTCGGAAAGTAAAACCTTGACCAAGCTTAACGGTAGCGTGCCGGCGGACAAGTCCCTCAATTTGCCTTCGAGCTCGACTTTTTTTTGTTCCAGCGTCGCTTCTTCGGCTTCTAATTCTTTATGTTTAAGAAAGAGCTCACCACCGTCTTGCTCAAATTTCTCTTCCGCCCGAATGAGGCGCTTACGGGCTAAGTGTACCTGATTGTTGAGTTGGCCTTCCTCCTCCAAAATTTGTTCAAACTTTTGATTGAGGTGTTCCCATTCTTCTTCGGCTTGTTTGACTCGGAGCTCAGCTTGATGATCGAGAGTCTCTTTTCTCTTTCGGCTTTCAAATACTTTTAGGTCCGTCTCTAGGCGGTCGACGAGATCGAGTCCCAGTAGAGAATGCAGTGCCGTGCCAATAATTTCGGCGGCATGCTTGCCTTCAGCTAGATCTTTGATTTGCTCACCGTCAAAAAAGAACAGATGGGAGATAGAAGCGGGCAGCCAAGAATCAACCGTTTCATCCCAGTGGTTGGTAAGGCCATGATGTTCTTTGTCATCCTGAGTCACGGAGACGCTTTCGACCATTTTCTCGTTTCGGAGCCGCCACGAACGCTGGACTCGAAAGTCCCTTGACACTCCCTCAACTGTTCGGTGAAATTCGATGGCGATCGAGGCTCCGGTCGCTGGATCGGCTCCTCGGTTGATACACTCCGCAAGATAGGCCTGGTATCCCATTTTCCCCCGATTTGAGAGTCGCGCTCTGCTCCCATAAAGGCCAAGTTGAATCGAGTCGAGAAGGGTAGTCTTTCCTCCTCCGTTCATGCCCCCGAATAGGATGATGGGCTTACCGTCGTCTGGGGTGAGAACTGCCTCCTGCTCTCCGGCGTAGGCGCCAAAATTGGTTAAAATTAGCCGGTCAAGAATCATTGATCAAAGTCGAGTTCATTTTGTTCGGCAACTTCTGGCAGTTCGTTGAAAGCTTCGCCCTCCTTTGGGTTTTCACCATGAGTGAGCTTGCTGAAGGCCCGCTTTCGATTCCATTCAATGGCTTGGTCTCGGCTATCGTAGAAGCTACGCTGAATTGTTTTTTCAATGGCTTCGTAGATACCCGCCCGCCGGGCACTATTGCGATTTTGTATCGTAAGGCCGAGAAGGTCTCTCGTGAGTTGATAGTGCAAATCTTTTCGATCGCAAATGCTTGAGAGCTCCTCCATTTCCTCATCACCCATCACCAAATTGTCATCCAGAGATTTCCCCGGATAGGGCTCTCCGGTGACGTCCTCAAAAATGACAGGAAGGCGGTCTTCAATTTCGTGTTTTTCAACAACCCAGATGCGACGAACCTCTTCGAGTTCCTCAAGAGTAATTAACTCAAGATCCGACACTGCATCGGGCCCTAATTCTCTAACTGCGGTCTGTGCGGTTAGCAGTGCCCTCAGCCAGCATTCTCTCGCTTGTTGAATGTAAGGACCTGGAATGTAGCGCCATTCATCAAGCGGAACCGAGAGATCTGGCTCCATAATGGGCTTGTTATTGTCATCTTTTCGATCTGTCTTCCGTTTAGGGATATTGATTTGGACATTGCCACTATTCAGTCGGCGAAAATCTCGAAGGTATTTTTCCCAATCGCGGTCCCGAACCAATTCCTCGATTGGTCTACCTGACATTTTAGTTAGTAATTTTCCCAAGGCCTCGCCAACAGGGCTCTGAAACGCTTCTCTTTTAGTATGAACTTCGTGTGTTTCTCCTGTGGCCGCGTTCTTGGCAGTCCCATCTTCCCGAAAGTCGATTAAGTTTCTGAGTTCCAAAAGTGGCTGCATCCACTCGAGTTCTGTATCATTTTGGACCATTGCCGTCATTGACTTGTCTTTTTCAACGAGAGTGCAAACCCAGCAACCAAAACGCGAATCTCCGCAGCTAGGCGTGCTATCGTCCACAACCAGCGGGCACTCTCCATCAGCTGATGCCCCGGCATACATTCCCAAGAGATCGCGATTGTTGTATCCCCAAGGATTGGGTTTTTGCATTAAATAAAACCAAACATCATCATTCGACCAGACCTCTACAGGAGTATAGATCAAACAGCCTGGAAGAGAAGAACTAGGGCTAAGTCGGTCTCGAACTCGATATTTCGCATTCTTCTTGAGAACCTTTGCTCGCGCAGCGCTCTCTTGAGAACGAGCCCCCAAAAGTAGAATTGCTTCACCATTCTGTTTTACAACGTCGAGTATGAAGCCATTCGATGGCGTGATCTTGAGGCGCTCAGTGCACCAACGAAACTTGTGACGTGGGGCTGGATAGCCTTTTCCGATTAAGTTTACCCAAAACCGGTCTTCTACGTTAGGCACTAGGCGGTGGGGGCGAAAGGGCAAGTCATCCTCCTCGGCAACCTTTTCCATTTGTTTAAGTGACTTGGCTACCCATGAAGATACGACGGGATTCTCGACGAGAGTATCTGTAGAAATTACGTGAATTTTTTTCTGAAGCTGATCTCCTGGAAGCTTTGAGATTGCGCTCCAAACAAGTTGCAAAACAGCGGTGGAATCTTTTCCTCCGGAGTAGCCGATGATCCACGGCGTTTCGTCGTCCAGATAGAGTCTTTGTATCTCTGCTTCGAGTTGATCAATAATGGCTTCAAATCCCTCATCATTGAAGGCTGAGCGAGCGCCATGGTTGCGTTCTGGTGGGGAAGGAGCGGCTGGCATGTTTGAGGACGTGTGAGTCTGCTAAGTTTGAGAGTCGAGAAAGGCGGTCTCTAGTTTTTGTTCATCGTCTGTAAGAGGGACTTCGTAGGCCTGCTTAATGAAATTGGTTGTGAGAGTGATATTCGTATTTTTTTTCTGAACCACCCCGAGCGACATGGCTCGCCCCTCCCAGACTGCAGAATTATTTCGGGACCAGTCAATACCTTCCAAAGCGGAGAGCTTACTTCGCCAGCCGTTCTTATCCTGCTTCAATAGTGCATTGCCGGCCTTACCCAATGCCTGTAGGGCAATTCCGTGTGAATGAATGAAGCCTTCTCTGACTTCGCTGGCAGGCATTCTTCCCCCTTTCACCTGTCCCCACGAAGGGAAATGTTGCGCAACCGCTTCCCAATATTCACGAGCGAGAATAGCGTCCTCAACCAAATCCCCGGAGGCAAGATCTTGCACGAGATCAGCGCATGCATTGTAAAATGCAGAGAGCGTGAAAAGTTTCCTAGAACGCTTCGCTAGCGATGACTTCTCCATTTCGACGATATCCCGAAAGATTTGTGATTCGAGAATCACCAATTTTGCAAGCTTCGCCTTTTCGTTGCGGTGGTCGTAGAGCAGACCCAGCGACCTGCTGGGGCGGATGGCGTGGCGATTGAGGTCCGCAAACATTTGTTGGGAGTGCTCAAGGCCTATATCCAAGAAAAATACCACCGCAATGGTTTCATGAGCTAGTTCAGGACGATGTTCGAGCGCCTCGATAATGGCAGCTCGTCTGTGCTGTCCATCATTGATGATGAAACGAGCGTCCATCGGAACCTGAAGAATTCCGAGCTTGTCTTGGCCCTCAAGTGCTTCAAACGAAACATCCGAATCAATTGAAACTGTCAGTGCAGAGAAAGTGTAGTTCTCTTGG
>JAYYHM010000273.1:0-11357 GCA_036148415.1 Planctomycetota bacterium | reverse complement strand
ATGAAATAGATTGCGGTGAACCGATTCTGTCATCACCAGTCGTTTCCGGCGGTCGAGTTTATTTCACCACGCTAGGTGCTACCACTCGAGCGGTTACTGCACGAGGTGATGTGATCTGGAGTTGGGATTTTGTCAGAGAGGTAATCGGATTTGAGGGAGATCGCTGGAGTGGATCCGATTGGCTAGCGTTCCGAGGCGATCGAGTCACTTGGAAAGATCATTTTGTCTGTTCCCGTGATCTCTGTATGGTGAATCAGACGCTCGTGGTTCCCTGCGGTGGACGCACTGTTTTTCTTCAGGACTTGGGTGATAGCGGTGTGCTACTCGATATCGGAACCATTCCAAGTTATGCAGGGACGGAGTATCCAGCTACGTTTGGACAAAGTGGTGATGCAAAGGGTAATGTTTATGTTCAATGGCACCGCAGAGATAATGCTGGGCGAGTTGAAATATTCAAGCTTGGTGACTTCTTACGGGATGCCGAAATCGGTAGCGTTGAATCACTTCACCTTCAGCAATCAAGCCAAGAAGCAAACACGGAGAGCCACTCCCCAAAAGTAATCAACACTTATGTCCCCGAAACAGAGACTTCGATTGATCAGTACGGGTTACTCGGTTTCAGTTCGCCCAGTGTCCAAGAGGATCGGCTTTATCGAGTTAAGCCCGAGAGCGGTGCTGGATTGGTTGAGCACCATCTCCTAACTGGCGAGACTCGCACCCTGCATCCTGACGCGGGACTCGCATCCCCTGTGCTGACGCGAGAGCGAGCGATCTATGGTGGGTTGGATGGCAGAGTTTATTTTGTGCCGCTGCATCCAGATGGGCCCGAGTTGGAGGTGATCAAGACTCCACTCCATGGTGCCATTTCCACTCCAATCTCCGTTGCCAACGGTCGGGTCTATGTGGCCAATGAAGATGGATACATCTACGTCATTGCTTCGAAGAGGGATGCGGTGAAGACCAGCTTCGTGGGAACTCAAAGGCCCATCAAAAATCTTGATTTGCATCAGATTCGAAATCCATTGAGAGGCCCAAAGTCAGGTTCAGAATATAATTGGTACACCAACTATGGTGACTTCAGCGGGACGAATGCGAATGACCAAGGTTTAGTAGCGCCGCTGAGGATGCGTTGGGCGATGCGACTTGATGGGACCATCAAGCATTTGCCAGTTTGTGGTGGCGGCAGGCTTTATCTGCACACTGCTGAGGGACAGATTCTCGCGGTGGAACAGGATACTGGACGGCTACTTTGGCGCCGTTACTGGCCTGATGTCTACCTCTCCTTTACGTCACCGCTCTACGTCGACGGCAAGCTCATCGTACCGCAGGCCGGTATCAAGCGATCGGTAATGCGGTGTCTCGATGCCGAAACGGGTGAACTACTCTGGGAAGCGCCATTTACGGGATCGCCGAGTTGGAGCCGGCAGTTTCCACCCGTGGTCTCTGGGGACCTGGCCATCTACGCATCGGGTTCGGGGGATTACGCGGCTCAAGGAACCGAGAAGCCGTTTGTGTTTCGCGGTCAGCCAATCGAGCAAGAAGGCCGCGAGGTGATGAGTTGGATTTACTCCAATGATAATCCTTACTATCCCAAGAATCACAAGCCACGTCTGTGGGCTTGGGATTGCCGGACTGGCGAGCTGGTTTGGGAGAAAGATTTTTCGGAGCAAGGGCGTGGTGGAAACGATTGTGGAATCTGTTTACTGGATGGAAAACTCTATTACTCCGTTTTCTTCGGTTACGATGAATCAGCACGGCTTCGGCGCGGACTGCCGCCTGAGAATAATGGCCTCACCATGTGCCTTGATCCCAAAAACGGAAACGAAGTATGGAGTACCCATGAATATTATGTGACATCCAAATGCACGCTCAGTGCCAGGGATGGGAAGCTCTATATCGGAGGTTTTAATCGGGCGAGAAGTGGGACCGATGATCGATTTGTTTGGTGTCTGGACGCTGAAACGGGAAAGCTCATCTGGCAATCCGATCCAGTGACTTCGGCGTTAAATGTTGTAACCGTTGGGCCCAAGCATATTTTCTCCAACGCTCTTCGTGGTAAAGGTAATGTCTTTGACCGCTCTTCTGGCAAAGTGGTGGAGCAGATCGGACATAATTACGCATGCTGTCGATTCACGCTGTCGGAACCTTACGTCTTGGGTGCCAACATGGACATGATTGATTTATCGGATCAAGGTAAGCTAGTTTCTACCGGCCCCGCGATCGATTCACGAGAGTGCCTTGGTGCCGTCGTCTCTAACGGACGAATCTTCTACGCTTCACAAGCAAGTGGTTTTGTTGTCTCTCAGACTTTCGGTCAGGAAGCCGAGGCATTGCCACCCATCTGGGAGCAGCGAGCACCAACAAGGAAGTGATTAGCATAGTTGAGAATCCCTCGATCAAGTTTGTCGTCTTTCGGCGACCACGAAAATCACGCCGGATAGAAAGCAGGTCATTCCGATGCATGCGAACAGAATGGGATAGTCATAACTTTCTCCGATCCAACCAAGCACTGGCGCCCCGAGGATAGTCCCTAGATCCAGCATCATCAGAGCGAGAATGGAACCGGTTCCTCTCACCATCGTGGGAAAGCTCGCCAGCGTGATTGAGGTCATGGTGTGGAACATTAGGCTATGACCGATTCCCGTCAGACTTGCAGGAATCAAGATGAGCCAGGTACGCTCCGCAGTCACCCATGAAAAGCCAAGCATACCGATAGACATGAAGGCAATCCCGGCGATGAGAACTTTTGCCGGACCTACGCGATCGGGTAGGCGTCGGGAAATGAGACGGACGACGACCGCGAGACCGGCATAACCCAGAAAAAATAGTCCGATGACGGATTGGTCTCGAAAAGCGAGCGAAGCATGGTCAATGAAGCTTGCCACAAAAATGAAAGGCCCGGCCATGCAAACTCCAAATGCAAAGTCGACTGCTAGAATGGCTCCGGGCCAGTGTCGCTTCACAATATGAAAGAATGCACCAATGCGGAGCGAAGTATCCGCGCTGTGATGCTTGGGTGTGCGGACAAGAATCAAACCCAGAAGCGAGACCACGTTAGCTCCTGCTGCGATCAAGAACAGCGATGCAAAATTATCTCGCGTTCGCTCGACCAGGAATATATCGCCCATCAGCGGACCCATCAGCATACCCAGAAATCCCCCGATCCCCAGGATACCAATCGCTTCAGTGCGTCGGTGTTCTGGGGCAATCTGAGAGATGTAGGTCAAACCGCTGGCAAACACAATGGCACCGGCAAGTAGCAACCCAGATCTGGCAACGTAGATCATCGGGCCCACCTCCGTAATCAGCAGGTTACCAAGGCTAGCGACGATGAAGAGTAAGTAGCCCACCATCCACATCGTCTTCGACCCCCAACGGTTGATCCACTGTGCCATCCATGGCCGGAGAATCAAACCCGCGGTCGCCGCAACCCCCATGATATAGCCAACCTGTCGCAAATCCCCACCCAGGAATTCAATCCAACGGGCATAGTGAGCCATCAACGTATTTGCACCGACAAAACAGGTTTGACAGGCAAAAGCGATGAGGAAGTTTCGGTCGTAAAGACGTTCCTGCGAGTCCAATGGAGTTTGCTTGGGCGATCAGATGAAATGGACGGATAGAGAAATTAGTTTTCGTTGAGTTGACGCAGTGATTAGGACTGTGGATCTCAAAGACTTCGCAATACTTGCAAGTTGATCGCATCCCAATCCCTGCCGCTCTGCTCATCAGTGCCCTTCTCGGTTTCAAGGTAGCCAGGTAACTGACCAAGTGTTTCGTGGTTCTTGAGTAATCGGAATCCCTCGAGACCGATTTCACCGACCCCGATATGTTCGTGTCGGTCTACGCGGCTACCAAGAGGCTTTTTGCTGTCGTTAAGGTGAAGTGCTCTGATTGCATGACAGGGTAGTAAGTCATCAATGACAGACGTCATTTCGCGGAAGCCATGCGGAGTATTCAACTCATAGCCAGCAGCAAAAGCATGACAGGTATCCATGCAGATTCCCACTCGCTCCTCATCGCCAATTCCGTCAAGCATCTGGCCCAACTGTTCGAAGCGATGCCCCAGGCAAGTCCCCTGGCCCGCGGTGTTCTCGAGTAGAACTCTGCAAGTCACGTGTTCAGTTCTCTGCAGGACTTCGATCATCCCGTCAATGATGCGTTGGATGCCCTCCTCTTCACTGCTCTCGGTATACGCACCGGGATGCAAAACTAAACCCTCGATCCCCAGTCGGTTGCAGCGATCCAATTCAGCCATCAATGCGTGGATCGACTTTTGAAATAGATCTTCTTTTGGGGAGGCCAGATTGATGAGATACGAAGCGTGTGCAATAGGATGAGTCAGCTTTGAATCATTTAGGGCTGATCCCCAGCGATTGATCTCTTTTTCGGCCAGGATTTTGGTGTGCCATGTTGCTTCAGTTGGCGTTTCTTCGGCTGACGAAGTGCCTTGAGGACGCCCAGGGTTTACGGTTGGCAATCCTGTGACTGCAGTCGAGCCCTTCTTTTCGCCAAGAAATGCAGGCCACTGACGTGGCGGGTTGGTGACGAAAACCTGGATGCATTCACAGCCCAGCTCCTCCGCTCGCTCCACCGCTTTATACAAACCACCCTGACAGGAAACGTGAGATCCCAATAGCATTCCATGATCCGATTGAGAGTGAAGAAGAAGATATGGGAACTGCGATCAAGCCGACGAAGGACAACACTTGGGCGGCATACCCACCCAAGATCATCGATTTAAAAGACAAAGTCTATCCACGGGAGCGAGGCACGTATACCACGAGCAGATTCTTCAGTGCTCCAAGAGGTAATCCGAGAGGTAAATCGCATGCAGGGTGAGTATGGATGATGTTCGTAAGCTCTCGCAATCAGCCAGCGTACACAGCGAAGTACACACCAAGTGAATCGCAATCCCTCGAAGGGAGTGGACAGAAAAAAAGCCAAGAGAGAGGCTTGATGGTTGGCCTCGCTCTTGGCTTTTGCCTGAGCACAGATTTTTAGTGATGTGTTCTAGGTGAGTCCCTTTATTTGGCAGTCGCTAGGACGGAAGCATTCCGTTTACGTTGGGAAATGAAGATGGAGCCGACACAAAGAAGAGCCATCCCAGCCAGACTTGTCGGTTCAGGAACGGCGCCTGCAGCGGGCCCTGGAGGATCATAAACGGCCCCTATCTGAATATTGTCGACGGTGAAGTTTGCGAGAGTGCCGGAGCTAATTCCCTGAAACGAAACTTTCTTCACGTTCGCAAAAGCCGTTTTCACGGACATCTGCTGATAAGAGTTCGTGTTTGAATTGAGGGTGAAATCAACCGAGTTCCCAGACCCACCTGTCGTGATGTCCGTGATGCGAATCTTCTCGGCCCAATCGGATGTGGAATTGATAATGTTTCCGCCGAAATCAATCTTTCCAAGACTGAAAGCGGTACCGTCCGTTCGCTCAAGAAGCATTGCGGGTTTGTAGCCTGTTCCACCTAGAACCGCCACGTTTGAGTTGTTTGCCTCGACTCTGGTCTCCGCCCCTCCGAAAGAGAGTGAGCCCGGGGTTGAAGGCACTGTGAACGGTTTGTCGAGTGTGAATTTCCATCCGCTGAAATTTTTTGAAGCTGCTGGGGAGGAGACAGCTCCCGATTGACCCGTGAAATCAATGGTCTCGCTAAGAGTAAAAATCCCGGCGGAGCATGGAGCGGCTAGAAAAAAGAAAAACAGGAAAAACAATCGGTTCATTGGGAAATCGTCCAGGAAGCATTTTCTAGTAAATAGATTCCCCGTTCCGTTTATAACGGTAATTACGCTTTTAACGATTACAACGAAAATTGGGGTCGTACACGGTTTTTATGGAAAATCTGGGATTACCGATTTTTTTGAATGTTTTTGAATTAGGAAGCGAATCGGATCCTCAGACCTCCTCAACCAAATGAGGAGAGCACCCGTGGCGAAGACTTTCGCTCGGAAGGGGCAGAAGACTTTCGCTTAGAAGGTCTGGCTGTTAGGGAGTGACAACCGCCACCGGATGGCAGAAGAGCTTGCAGATATTTGGGGCTGACCCGTCCCTCGGATCGAACATGAAGGAATCGGTTTGGATCACAGCCAGCAGCGAGCTAACTATTGACTTGAAGTTCAAGAATCGGGCACGAGTGGGTTGTGGCAATCATGCTCAATGCACCCATCATGACGAAAACAGGAATCCCGCTGTTTGGGCGATCTGTCCTGAATACAACGCGGCACATTCGGCAAACTGCCACTTCTTGCACAGCAAATCTTCGTTTCTGCTTTGCATAGCAACTAGCGTAAGCCTCACGGGGTTTAATTGCTGTCCATGCACAAGGGCACATCGTGGTGTGATCGCTTAAGGTTGTCAGTCTAGCTGATGGTTTCACAGCTGGGAGGAGAGTCGTGAGATGCACCGGCATGATGAAATTGCATTAGTGCTTATGAAACCAAGTCGCAGCCAACGTCAATCAAAAAGGTCGACATCAATGAATCCTTCCAACCCATTCAGCTCACTTTGTGGTGTTTGTATTGCCGCGTTGTGGCTGGTACTCCCTTCCGACGCGGAAGCCGGGATTGTCCTGCAGGCGAATTACGAGGACAGCTCAGGAGAGGGTTTTTATGACTCGACTTTGGGGCAGGCAAGAAGAGACGCATTCGAATATGCCCTCAACATTTGGGGTAACGCACTTGGCCCAAGCCATAGCGGAGAAACGATCAAGATCGATGCTGAATTCAACTCGCTGGGAGGTTCATCTACGAGTGCAACGCTTGGGCAGGCCGGAACGGATACCTATTACAATCTGAATACCAATAATCCGCTGATCTATCACAGTGCTCTCGCTAATCATATCGTCGGGTATGATCTCGACACCGACGAAAGCGAGGGTTTCGCAACTTTTAATAGCGATATCGACGGTGGTTCAGTTCTCAGTGGCTACACTTGGTATTACGGAACCGATAACAATGCCGCTTCCAATCAGATTGATTTTGTCTCTGTCGTACTGCATGAAATCGGGCACGCTCTAGGCTTCTCAGGTCTCTTGCAGAGTGACGGAAATTATTTTGATTTTGATTCATCTTCTTCCGGTGGTTCAGATCCGGAGCTTTTTAATCAGTACGATTACTATGTCGTACGGAAGAACTCAGATGGCACTTACACACCTCTGCGGAATTTGAGTGCGAGCGATCGTATAACGGCTGCCACCAACGATAATATCTACTGGGGTGGAGCCGAAGGTATTGCAGCAAATGGAGGAGTAGTCCCAAAACTTTATGCCCCCAGTCAGTGGGCTCAAGGATCTTCTTATTCCCATTTGGATGAAGATACATTCTCGCTCGAGTTGATGAGTCCAGAGCAGACCGCGGGAACTCCGCATGAGATCAGCGCATTGACTCTAGGGATGATGTACGACATGGGTTGGTCAGCAGTTCAAGTTCCCGAACCCGCTACTTTTGCAATCTGGAGTCTACTTGCGTTCACCGTGACCTATGGTCGTGGGCGTCGTCGTGGACTAGTCGCCAGCTGAGCTCGTTGGGTCAAGCCAACTCTTGTGAAAACCACAGAGGAACTTTTGGTTCCAATGCTCTATCTTGGTAGCCTCAAAGCTGCAGTGACCTGCTGAATCCTCCACACACTGATCCTCAGACTTGCTACCGTGGTGTCGGCCCGCCGAGCTAATCTGCCACCTCAAAACTAGATGGATTCCGGGGTGCGAGCCAATTTTTGCCGGAGCCAGCGGCTAAGACAAAATACACCCTACCGAGTGGAAGATTCCTTCAGAAAAAGAAATGTTTATCCCTTATCTGTCTAATTGAACGGCAATCTATTGGAAAAGACCCACCTTTCGATGGGTCTTTGATTGATCAGGTAGTGCGGCCGAGAGGACTCGAACCTCCACGGGATTATCTCCCACTAGGCCCTCAACCTAGCGCGTCTGCCAGTTCCGCCACGGCCGCATGCGTGAATACCTACGTTGGCAAGCGAAGAGTTTCGCAGAATTCCGAATTACGTCAACGCCGGTCAATCGGATTTTGTCGTCAGGTTTTATCGTGTCTGTAATTTCTTAAGAATCCCCATCTGGCAGGTTTGCGGTGCCCTCGGATGAAACGCTTTTTCTGTGGATCGTGCTCTGTTTTTCCCTGTACTTTTTATCCACTTCGGCCTGGAATCAGGCGTGAGACAAATGCTTCCTAGTCTGGTTTCAACGTTGTATTGACTCTTCGGCGTTGACCCTTCAAGGGACATGGCAGACAATCCTCACGCTGAAAACTTTCCATTCTTACCCAGATGACGACTGATGACTGATCTCCCAAAGAACGTAGACTTACCCAGCTATTGCCAATCGGTCGCTACGGCAGCTAAGGAGGCTAGCTATCAATTAGCTTTACTCGACAGTGAAGCCAAGAATCGCTGGTTGGAAGCATCCGCCGAGCAATTGCTTGTGAGCAGCGACGTGATCCTGGAAGCCAACCAAAAAGATCTCAATGCAGCTCCCGGCTATGGACTGACCGATGCCAGTATCGACCGACTTCGTTTGGATGTTCAGAGATTGGAAGGTATTGCTTCGGCACTTCAAGAGATTGTTGCCCTCCCTGATCCAATTGGTGAAGTGATAGAGGGTTTCACTCGTCCTGGCGGGTTACAGATTCAGAAAACACGTGTACCCCTTGGGGTGGTCTTTTTTATCTATGAAAGTCGTC
Source organism: Planctomycetota bacterium (assembly GCA_036148415.1). GTDB lineage: Bacteria > Planctomycetota > Planctomycetia > Pirellulales > Pirellulaceae > Rubripirellula. Next base: position 2,664 of record JAYYHM010000273.1, on the reverse strand, counting down.
CCAACGTCACTGCCGACGCGGCTGCGATCTGTGTGAAGAGTGGCAATGCTGTGATCTTGCGAGGTGGAAAGGAGGCAATGCATAGCAGTCAAGCGATTGTAGATGTGCTCAGGATGACCGCGGAAACGGAGGGGCTGCCAGCTGCCGCGGTGCAATTAGTCTCTACGACTGATCGTGAAGCAGTTGGGCATTTTTTGCGAATGGATGGACAGATTGATGTAACCATTCCGAGGGGTGGTGAGGGACTGATCCGACGTGTTGCGAGTGAAGCGACGATGCCCGTGATCAAGCATTACGATGGGAACTGCCATGTCTACGTCGATGTGGCAGCGGATGTTGAAATGGCGGCCGTCATTATTGAGAACTCCAAGTGTCAGCGGATGGGCGTCTGCAATGCATGTGAAAGTCTGTTGATTCACGACGGGATCGCTGAGCTTGCTCTTCCAGTGATTTCGGAGCGTCTGCACACTCACGGAATAGAAATACGCGCTGATGAAAAAGCTGCCCCTTACATTCAGGGGTCGGTGGCGGCGACTCCTGAGGACTGGGGGACTGAGTATTTGGGGCCGAAGATTAGTGTGGCAGTAGTGGATTCGCTCGAGGCTGCTGCCAAGCATATCAACCGCTACGGATCGGGGCATACCGACGCCATCGTCACCAATTCCTTGCAATCCGCAAATCGATTCACTCGGCTCGTGGATAGCTCCGCTGTGATGGTCAACGCAAGTACTCGTTTCAACGATGGCGGAATGTTCGGCCTCGGCGCCGAAATCGGTATTTCCACCGATAAGTTTCATGCTCGTGGTCCATGCGGCCTTCGCGAATTGACCACTTACAAGTACATCGTCAATGGTCAGGGACAGATCCGCCGGTAGCTTGGAATTCTCAGGGACAACTTGCGTCAACAGCCATCTCTCCGTTAATCTCGCCTGAGGGGCTTTTCTGTTAGCGCTGTTTCCTCACGGCGCCATGAGATTTCGAAATCGGCAATGTTCTAGGAAGGGAGTCTTTGATGGCTGACAAATCAATGGTCAGGACCCAAGCGGATCCCCTTGAGCAAGCAATGGGAGCCATGAAGGACGATGACGCTGGGATCGATGATCTTCCGAAAGCTGAGAATCATGAAGCACTTGAAGAAGTCAGTGAGTTGGGACGAGAGAAAATTGGCCAGATTGAGCGCAGGTTCGAAACCTTCGTTCGCCAGGTAAAGCAAACGATCACGAAGATGCTCCAGACGAGTTTGTCCTGTCAGCTAGGCAAGATTCAATCTCAGAGCTGGGCTAGTCTTGATGAAACTTACAAGAGTGCAAAGTCATCGTATCAACTTCGTGCCACTTGCTTACCCAAGGATGTGGTGCTTCACCTTGATGCAGATTTAGCTCACGCGGTCGTAAACCGGATGCTCGGTGGAGCGGACGAAACCAGCGTGGCTGAAGATCGTGAATTCACCGTGATGGAATCGCGATTGATGTTGCGATTCGCAACCGAGTTAGCAACTGGCTTGCAGCAAGCGATCGATCCAGAACGAGTTTCGGCACCATGTGTGCAGCAATTAGATGCTTCTAATCGATATGATCTCGATCTGGGAGTGGAGCAACCCTGCACAATCATCCCCTTGCAAATCGAGTGGTCTAACCAACGTGGAGTAGCAGCTCTCCTCCTACCTCAAGAGGTGGTCAACGGTTTGCTGGATTCCGATACTTGCGACAAGTCCGATTCGGCAGTCGATGATTCTTTAACATCAAAACAAATTCTGGAGATGAAGCTCGACGTCTCCGTAGTCGTCGCGAAGTCAAAAGTGAAGACCGCCGATTTGCTAAGCCTCAAGGTGGGCGACACCATTACCACAGAGAGATCTGTCGATGATCCTATGGATTTTGTTGTTCAAGGAGTGCCAAAGTTCAAGGTCAGTCCCGGGGCGCACCAAGGCAATAAAGCCGTAAAGATTGTGCATGCGATCGATCAACCTGATCGTTGACAAGTTATTACCGAAGCATGAATGGATGACTCGATGGAGGATCAGTGCTAGATCTTATTGAGTAGACTTTCTTCACGGGATCGCATTGGGTGGATCTTTATCCACGGTTCAAAAAAAGCCACCTCAAAATGATGAGGCGGCTTCTTGAGTTGACACAAATGGTTTAAGGAAGGGTTCCCTAGATCATTTCTTTCAGGCCTTTGAGAGGGCGGATAGAAAGCTTTTTGCTCGCCGGCTTTGGCTTGAGCCAAATTTCGCTTCCGTCAGCTGGGTTACGGCCTTTTCGCTTTGGCTTTGCGGGAACGTCTTTGAGGACGATCTTGCAGAGGCCTGGAATTGCGAATTGTCCGGGGCCATCTTTAGCCAATGATTTTTCGATTTCGCCAGTCAGTGCATCGAACACTGCAGCCACATCTTTTTTGGACAGTTCGGTTGCTTCCGCGATGTTGGCCAAAATTTGAGTTTTGGTCGGCGCTTTAGGAGCAGCTTTTGCCATGGTTTGAGACCTTTGTAATGGTGAGTTGGGTCGATTTAGATTCGGAAATGCAATGAATCCAAATTGCGTGCCCGAAAGTGTTATGTGCCTTACCCAATCGTTGCAACCCGGCTTTGGCCAAAAATACCCACGTTTTCACCTGTTTTTGCGGGAAAACCCGCTGATTCAGGCTTTCTCCGTCCTTGCGGAC
>JAYYHM010000272.1:0-4550 GCA_036148415.1 Planctomycetota bacterium | reverse complement strand
TATGGAGATTATCACTCCATGATGGATCTGACCGAACAGATCATTGTGGAAGCGATCGAAGCGATCGGTGGTGGTTATGTTCGGGAATACGATGGACACCAGGTGGACTTCACTCCGCCATTCAAAAGAGCGACATACGCTGAACTATTTGAGGAGGCTACAGGGGTTAGTCCGGAAGATGAGGCAGCAGTGGTTCAGTTAGCCAAGCAGCTAAAACTAAAAACGGAAGACCGGCACTTGGATGTCATTCGAAATGAAATCTTCGAGGAAAAGGTGGAAGATTCACTGCACGGGCCCATCTTCGTCATTGACTATCCGGCAAGCATCTGCCCGCTTACGAAGCGAAAAAAAAATAATCCAGAAATCGCTGAGCGTTTCGAGCTATTTGTTTTGGGTATGGAGATTGCCAATGCTTACACGGAATTGAACGATCCGGACCTTCAGCAAGAACTTTTTGAAACACAATTGGAAGGCCTTGATGAGGAGGAATCGATGGCAAAAATGGATAACGACTTCATTCGTGCTCTCCGCTATGCCATGCCACCGGCGGGCGGCTTAGGCCTAGGGATTGACCGACTTGTGATGCTTTTGACCGGGAAAAAGTCTATTCGAGATATCATCCTGTTCCCACTGCAAAGGCCGGAATCATGACTCTGGGTCATCACTAATATAATCCTCATTCATCACCCGTCATGAACGCGGCTCTATCCCTCGCGGCTGAGTGATGCACGTCATTGCTAGCAATCTCATTGGATTCCACCACCTTGTGGAGTCGGTTGATTGCTGAGTGAATTAGCAATGGGAAAGAATGACACAGCGGTATTCGGGATGCCTAAAAAGGCCGAACCGAATGAAAAAGTGCGGTTTACGCTGATTCCCGCAGTTTTCTAGACTCTCAGCTCGGAACTTATCGTACTGTGACGAAGGTTCAAGGTTTTGCGAAGGACTGCTCTATGTATCGCTGGCTGCTTTGTTTTCGTTATCTCCGAACACGATATATCGCTTTAGCATCGATAATCAGTGTGACTCTGGGGGTGGCAACTCTGATCGTTGTTAATAGCGTGATGGCCGGGTTTTCGGCAGAGATGCACGAGCGTCTACATGGTTTGGCATCGGACATCCTGATTGAATGTCATCTTTCCAAAGGAATGCCAGACCCAGAAGGACACATTGATCAGATTATGGAAGTGGTAGGCGAGGACGTTGCGGGCCACTCCGCTAGCGTTCACGTTCCCGCAATGCTCGGGATAGACTTTAATGGTCAACTGATCACACGGCATGTTAACTTTGTGGGTCTCGATGCCTCGACTTACGACCAAGTGAGCCAATTTGGTCGCTACCTCCTGCACCCTGATAACCAGAACCAAGTGAGCTTCAGCCTACGGGACGGAGGATACGCACCGGGACGACAGCAATTCCCAACTTCAGGTTGGGACTATCGGCGGGCAAAAGCAGCTTACGAGAAAGCCTTGGAAGAAGAGCGGCAGAAGCGAAATGCGGTGTTGGGTAGTCAAGCGAAATCAGTCCAAGGTGACCAACCTAGTTTTCAGATCGCCGCCCCATCAGAGCTGTTCTCTGAGTCTCCAAATGGCGAAGTAGCACAAGAGTTTGATCCGAGTGTCGAACAGTTCCCAGGTATCGTTCTTGGAATCTCAACTTGCACAACACGATTCCGCGATGCCAACAACGAAGTTCAAGATCACTACTACTGTCGACCTGGCGATGATGTCCGAATGATGTTCCCTAACGCATCGGATAATGCCAAAGTCATCAACCAAAAGTTTACGGTTGTCGATCTCTATGAATCTGGGATGAGTGAGTACGACAGCACATTTGCATTTTGCCGACTGGATCAACTGCAAGAATTTCGCGGCATGATCGATCCCGCTTCCGGGGTGAAAAGCGTCACAACGATTCAATTGAAACTCAAAGAGGGTGCGGATCTCAACGCAGTGCGCGACGCACTAAGACGTCGTTTTCCGGCGGACATATACGCCTACAACATTCAAACATGGCGAGATATGCAAGGACCTCTCCTTGCTGCGGTTCGACTTGAAACAACCATTCTTAATATTCTTCTTTTCCTAATCATTGCCGTGGCTGGCTTTGGAATTTTGGCTACCTTTTTCATGATTGTGGTGGAGAAGACTCGGGATATTGGAACACTCAAAGCACTCGGTGCATCAGGAAAGGGCGTCATGAGCATCTTTCTGAGCTACGGACTGTTACTCGGCTTTGTCGGTAGCGGCGCTGGATTGGTCGGGGGACTTATCTTTGTTCATAACATCAATGAGATTGCTGGCGTCATTGAAACCATCACGGGCCAAGAAGTATTCGACCCAACGGTTTATTACTTCAATGAGATCCCCACCATAATCGATCCTTTTACCCTCACATGGGTCATGCTGGGTGCGATGGGCATCGCTGTCATTGCAAGTGTATTGCCGGCACTTCGTGCTGCCCGAATGCATCCGGTGAATGCACTACGGTTTGAATAAAATCAAAATCTGGCTGTGAGCAACCGCCAATTAACCTGTTGCCGATGCAAAGTAGTAAACCCTTTTCCCTCTATTGGCCTTAAAAAAATCGATCAAAACGCTTTTATTGATCGTCAACGACTGAGACCCCAAACAACACAATATTTAAAAATGAATTCAGAGATCGTCCTTGAGGCATGCCAGCTGAAAAAAAGTTACCACAAGGATCGAATAGAAGTCCCTGTACTTCGGGGTGTGAATCTCCAAGTGCGACGAGGTCTGATCACATCGCTTGTGGGTCGAAGCGGAAGCGGGAAAAGCACACTCATGCATCTACTTGCTGCATTGGATTACCCGGATGACGGACAAATCCATTTTGCTGGCGAACGAATTGACAATGCCAGTCGAAGCCGCCGGGACGCATACCGAAATCAGAACCTCGGCATCATCTTTCAATTCTACCACCTGCTCCCGGAGCTCACCGCCATGGAGAATGTTCTGGCACCTTTAATGATTAGCCAAAGCGTGCTCCACTTCTTCAACCATCGCAAGGCTGCAAAACGGCGTGCTGAAGAGATGCTAGATCGTGTGGGACTACTGCATCGCGCAACTCATAAGCCAAGTGAAATGAGCGGTGGAGAAATGCAGCGAGCAGCAATCGCTCGTTCTCTTATGGCCAATCCATCGCTGCTTCTGGCGGATGAACCGACCGGTAACCTTGATACCGATACCGGACAAGAAATCCTCTCTTTACTGAATACATTCAATCAGGATGATGGGCTTACCATTCTGATGATCACTCATGACGATGCGATCGCCAAGAATTCTGACACCTGCTATCGAATGCAAGATGGAGAGCTAAATTCGGAAACCGCCAAACTACAGGTTGCCTAGACGAGTTACCCGTAATCTTCGCTAACCAGAAAAGTTGAACCCTCGGGGCATTTGTCCGCCATTCCGACTACCTCACACCCGGGTTCATCGAAGCAGCTTTGACAACTGCTGCGGATCTCTTTTGTTTTTCTAGCCCGACTTCACTGGCAATCTCGAGTGAAAGGCTTACCCTAGTTGTAGGCAAGCCTGCTGCTAATCTGTGAAGTCTCTATGCGTCTGTGATCTCTGGCTCTCCTCGGGTCGTCCAGTTTTGGCTGAAAGCTTTTCATGAACTGCAGTAATATTGGCTCGTCCTGCTGGCATAACTTCCCCAAAATCCACCTTTTTTACCACCGATCCAGTAAAGCATGTTCTGCAAAACCCTCCTCGCATCGTTGACATGCTGCGTTTTGATTTCAGGCGAATCCTTCGCCGCCGCACCCAACGGAGAACATATATCCACTCACCTACAAAGTATTCTTGCGGGCCCGTTAACTCGAAAAGTCAAAAGGTATCACCAGCAACAGGAAACTCTCTATCTCTCAAGAAAAGTGACTAAATATCGACTAGTTCTGAAAGAGCGATTAGAACTGAGGAGGGTCCGAGTCGCTGTACCCCTGAGTGAAGCCGCATATCGCAAAGAAAATTACACAGTTTGGCGTCCTGCATTAGCGAGCAAAAATATGGACAGATCAGACCAATGGCTTGAGGCTCAAAAAGTACGCATGACGCCGGTTCAGATCAATCAACTCACTTATCGAGATGAGCTTCGCTACGTCAAATGTCAGTATTACGAACTGGAGGCATACGAGGACATTGACTACTTCCTTGTACCAAGAATGTCGCACGTGAGTGAGTTCGAAGGTGTTCTGATTCCACAAAGAAAGATCCAGAAGCTCGCTTCGCAATACATAGATCCTTTCAGTCCGGCAATTCTGGCGGGTTTCTCAATCTTCCCCGATCGAATTCTACAACCTGCTTCAACCCAAACAGAATAGGGAGTGAAAGCAGCAGTGCTGCACCTATTCCATTTCTTCTGGATATGCGAAAACTCGCAACTTGATTTGCCGCCATACCATAAGCATGAACGCCATGAGTGCCAACATGGCGAAAGAAAACCACAGGAGTAGTGGGCCAAGAAAGAGAAGGTTCTCCATAAGCCAGAGTCGATAGAATCGATCCCAGCCAATAATCGTCATC
>JAYYHM010000271.1:0-4182 GCA_036148415.1 Planctomycetota bacterium | reverse complement strand
TAGAGCTTCCTCAAGCGCCATCAATGCAATGCCGTGCCCATACATACTCCCCGACTGCCAGTCATACCCTGAGGCCGTTTCTGCCGCCACAGATCGTAGAAAGTAAATGCCTCTTTGGACGGTTTCTTGGTAAGGGCTGGGTTGATGGTGGGTATATCCTGCTCCCAGAAAAGCAAGCAGTGCCAAGCCCGTCGCTCCGGTCACAGGTGTTTTGCTATCTCGGTTTGGCGCTTTCGTGTGCCGGCAGCGGCCGTTGCACGGAGCCAGATTCAAGTCAAATGACCAGCTCCCATTGTCGCGTTGATGAGCCGCCAAATAAGCGAGTGCCATTTCCACAGCCCGCTCACTCTCTTCGGTTGCTCCATATCGCTTGCCTGCCTCTAAACGACCTTCCGGAGTCCGCTTGCCCATATCTGCTTTCCCCGGCAAACGGGTACTCGCTGATGGATTTCTCATTGAAAGTCCTAGATCTGCTAGCGGATTGATTGGGGTGGAGCTGCCTGTTTGATCCGGTACGATCTCTTGCGGATCTACGGGAGCCATGCTGACCTCCACCCTGACGATCTGATCGAGGACTGCTCTTTGCTGATCAAGGTCATCGAGAGTCGTTTGGAGAGTTTCCAAAATGATTTCGCCTGACGAGTCGCCTCTGGAGGCCTCAAAGGCTTGCTCACCTTTGGGCGTCTCCTCAAGCGTCAATAATGCAAGAACGATCAAAAAAATTGTGTGCAGAATCGTACTGACCAGTCCGGCTGGGAGTCGCAAGTCATCCCAAAAGGTACCTTCTGTCGATACTGAGGAAATATCGAAATCGCCTTTGCATTTCGCCTGTTCCTCAACGGGAGGTATTCCTGTATCGCTATCCGTCCAGGGAGCGTTGTCAGGTGGCGACGATACCGTCGGAGGTGCTTCAGCTGATCCAATGATCTGCTCGGAAGGGACATAAGACGCTTTTGGCTCACTGGCTCGCCATTTCCCGATATTCTTTCTAACGGATTCCGTGGAATGATCATTCGGAGAAGGTTGACGGTCCACAACGGTAGGCTCTTCTTTGTACGAAAGCTTCCTGCCGCACATGACTCTTAGGCGACTCGGTGCGGCCAAGTGGGATGATTACATCTCTGAGTATAGATGCAATCGTTTGCACTCCGCCAAATTTTTCGTTCGAGTCGGTGTCCCGATTCGGCTAGCAAGCTGATGATCCTCTATCCGGTTGATCCCATAAGGGCCACCACGGTGGCAACCCTAATTTGCTGTATCCGGAACGAATGGATCGTCCAATCTCTCTCAAAAAAGCCACAAAACTAGGCGAATTCTGCGATTTGATAGGCTCGTGATCGGAAGAGGAATTCGATGATATTTCCTTCATGAGGCTGCAACCAATTCAATCGATTTGTTGGAATCGGCCCGAAATTGACTCGGTCGATTTCCACGCATCCACCGGCTGCTTGAATGAATGATTCATTTTGAGTGAGGACGGTTCCAACAAGAGTCGGTCCAATTCGTCCCAGCATTTCTTTCTCAGGACATTCGACGACGCTCACGAATGGGAACATGTACTCTTTTGAGGCCACTTGGCGATCTGGGGAATCTGCGTGCACAACCATAGGTCGTAGATAAGCACAGTGTTCCCTTTCAATGAGTTTGTCTCCGAAGCTAGCCGTCATGTCTTCCACACCCGATTCGGCGAGATCTTGTTGCACCATCGCGTGAGTGCCGGTCGCCATGGCTGGAACGGTAAAGGCCGCGAGTTTCGCTTCGGGATCTGCAGGGGGAGTCGCTTCGACGGGCCCAATTTTTTCGGCGATCGCCTGAGCGATTTCACGAGTGTGGCGACTTGCCCAAATCCCACTACAGTTGATGCAGCTACGACCTGAGTTGCTCAGTACACTTTCAACCATCACGTCGAGAAAGCTCTCCCACTGGTCTACAACGTCATCACCAATGAGAATCTTTGAGAACCCGGGTCCATGGGCTTGAACTTTCGGGTTCCCAGCGTGTTGAGCAACCGTTTGTGCGCTACCAAAAATCATACTTCTGGGAGTTTTGGTCATGATGGCTCCACCCGCATCGTGACCCCCTGGATAGAGTCCAAATGCTTCCGATGGTACACCTGCCTCGATGAACGCTGAGACCATTCGATAAGGTGTCCAAGGTTCCTGCGAACCTGGTTTAAGAGCAAGGCCCACTTGAAGTGGGATGGCCGGAAGCCAGAGGGTGTGTACTCCGGGAGAATTGTTGGGCAGGACCGCCCCAAGAACCGGAGACTGGGATTGAAAACTTACGGTCACTCCCCTGCCCTCTTCTCCAAATCCGTTACTGAGAATCGAGAGGTTGAGTCCGCGGGTTAAGCAGTCGAGAATTTGATCAATGTTGCTGAGAACGAAACTGTTCTTCTGCATATTGGATCGGCACATATGTTCTGGCAAACCGGTGCTGGCAGACTGTTGGTGCACAAAATCGTCAACGCTTTGCTGACCATCACCAACAGGGAGGGTACCGGATTCAAAAAGAGTTGCCGCTTTCTTGCACTTCTCAATCAGATCATCGGTGCTGAGTTGAAGCAGAGCGTTTCGTGCCTTATGAGCTTGTCTCATATCACGACCCACTATCCCACCGCCTACGTTGCCAACTTTCGCGATCGGCTCGCCGGTGTCGAAGTGCACAACGTTAGTGAAGTCGAGTGATTCGTAAGATTTTCCCCAGCGTAACGGACTTAGCGTGATCATTGTTTCTTCGTTAAATATGATGAATGTAGATTCGAAATCGGATCGCTCTGCAAAGGGCTGCGAGCCTGACTCGTATTGACGACCTGACGATGACTTCACTGCCCAATGGTCTGACCAGTGGAGTTTTTTCAGGCGGCTGAGAAGTATCGGCGGTCTTCCGCGTCTGAGACGCCGTATCTAGAGAGTTTTCTCCGACCAAGTGATGAACCCTTGGGGGCAATTTTATCACTTGTGGCATGAGAGTTTCTCCCCGTGAAGGTCTTTGGCGGTGCCAAAGACCTTCAATCGCAAATTAGTCCTAGTAGACACCCACAGTGGTTGCGCTAGCGAGTTCATGGAAAGGACGAACCCCGCTAACACCATCCCACGGATAGGTGTCGAACGGAGCTTCTCGCTCGCCTTCATCTCGTTCCATAAAACCTGGAACAAAGAACTCGTCAGTGAGAGTATAGAGCTTCACTCGCCCTGTTTCACCGTAACCGACCACTTGATCGTAGTCATCGAAACTCACTACTTCGGTCACAGCACGAGGCTGCGGAGCATAGTAAGAGATTTTGTAGCCTTCCGCGGCGGTTACTGGCTTACTGCAGGCCAGACCCATCAGAGTGTTACCGTAAGTAGGTGTCATGTAGACACCGCCCTCTTCAGGGCTCCCACCGAGGAGTTCCTCTACACAGAATTTGGTCCACTGAGGTGTGAACTCGGTCCCTCCCGAGAAGATACCGGTGATCCCCACTTCCTGAAGGCTAGTGCCCTTCTCTTCTAGTGCCTCTCCGAGCGATTCAAGCAATTTGGGGGTTGCAAACATGCACTTGACGTCGTGACCCGCAGTCAGAACGGTAACCGCTTGATCTATACAGTGTTTCTTGTATTCCTCAAGGTGTTCCATCCAACCTTTTTTAATCAGCTTGACCACCCAACGGGGATCGAGGTCGATACAGAAACAAATACCATCGCGGTACTGTGCAAGATGCTCCACTGCGAGTCGCAGACGCCGAGGTCCGCTTGGGCCTAGCATCAGCCAGTTCGACCCTTTTGGAAAATACTCGTCAGGAAGTGTATCGCTGAAAATTTCGTAATCCTTCCAGTGATCTTCCAGAACAACACGGCTCTTCGGGATTCCTGTGGTCCCTCCGGTCTCAAACACATAGGTGGGTTTGCCGGAATGACCTTTCGGAACCCAACGGTTCACAGGACCGCCTCGGAGCCATTCATCCTCAAAGTGTGGGAACTTTTTGAGGTCATCAAAGCTCTTGACATCCTTGAGCGGATCAAAGTTGAGCTCTGACTTCTTCTGTAACCAAAACGGACTGCCCGTATCGTCACTGAAATGCCAATGTACGGTTTTTAGGGTGTGTTCGTTTAGCCGATCCTTTGCATCGGCTGATTGTTGGGCCACTTCGGGGCTCACGGACGTTTCCGCGGTACTCATTCATGCCTCAAAAAGTTGGAT
>JAYYHM010000270.1:0-5249 GCA_036148415.1 Planctomycetota bacterium | reverse complement strand
GGTTCCTTGCGATCGCATCGTCAACACTCAGTATCGGCGTGTTATCTTCCGCCTGATTGAAAGTCTCGGCGGGCACATTGTCTGCCACCTCCTGCGATATGCAGTATGGAAGAATCCCTGCATAGCTGAGGCTAATGACCGCAACTGCGAGGAGCTGCAACTGGTGGATGAGATTTCGGATGGCTATCGATTGCACGAGGCACATTGAATGATGCATAGGGAAGTATCTGAAGAGGAAGTAATCGCTCTTGCTACCAGTTTACGCATCTATGCCGCAGAAAACTTTGATTTTCAGGGTAGTTTTCTCCGCGTCATCGCGTTCACACGAATGCTTCTGTGATGTTCACTCTTTTTAGCCTTCTGGGAAGTCAGCCAATCCATTACGGCTTGGAGAATTTGATTTGAGACTCAGAAAGAGATCTTCTGGGGGAATGAGCTGACTTTGACGGTTGTTCGGTTTCTTCCGATTACCGCCCTGTTGTCCAATTTTACCGGATGATTCACCGATATCGAATATGACGGTGTCTCTACATTGAACGCATATTCGGATTGGTCCGGCGGTGTAGAGGTGCAAGAACTTATCCATGACATGCGGCCATGCCAAGCTTCGAAAGATTTCCTACAGCTAGGTTGCTAGCAACTAAATCCGCAATCCGAGGATTTGGTCGCATTCACCTATCGCTTTACTTCAGCTTCGTTATCCCATTCTTTTTTTCAGGCTGTGGGCTACTTCGTGACTCCGTTCCAGCGGGACCCAATGATACGACTGCCTCATACCATGATGATTTTGGTTTAAACATTGCCTATCCAGAGGTTGACAAAATTCAATCGGATAGTCGTGAAGAGATAGCAACCACCATTAAACCCCTTTCATTTGAAGATCCATCTGAACTACCGAATATCGAGATTTCACTACACGATGCGGTACAAAAGGCGCTGATGAGCCAACCAGTTTTACGGCGCGCGGGAACCACTTTTAATGCTCGAGTAACTCCTCAAGCAGTAACCACTCGATTTGATCCGGGGATCACGGCTGCTTCGCAACAGGGAACGGAAGCTGCCCTCAGCGCATTCGATGCTCAGTACAGACAGCAACTGACCTGGTCTAAAAGTGATACACCGAGGAACCAACAACAGGCTTTTGGACAACCTTCTGTGCTCGACGCTGACTCAGCATTCTTTAATGGGGAGATCAGTAAAACAACCGCAACGGGAGCAAGTTTTGCCCTGCGTCACGTTGCTAATTACCGTAAAAGCAATCAAGGTGTAGGTGACACTTTCGATTTCCGACTTTTTCCGAGTGCTTTCACAGGATGGCTTGAAGCTGAATGGCGGCAACCCCTTTTGCAAGGTGCGGGGACGGAATTTAACCGGATCGCTGGGCCCAATGCACGAGTGGGTCAGTACAACGGCGTTTTGATCGCCAGGATCAATGAAGATGTTTCGCTTGCGGACTTCGAAACAAGTGTGATCCAAATGGTAGCAGATATCGAGCAGGCGTATTGGAACCTAGTCACTGCTTATCGATTATTAAATACCATCGTTAAAGCACGAGAAGCTGCATTACAGACTTGGCAGATTCAAAAAGCCAGGTTAGAGGTAGGAACAGGACGCGCGGATGACGAAGCGCAAGCGAGGTCGCAATATTATCAATTCGATGCCCAGGTGAAAAATGCTTTGGCAGGACAGGCAGGGCTCTACGAATCTGAGCAGCAGTTGAGATACCTCATCGGGTTACCCGCAACGGATGGTTATTTGATCAAGCCCACCACGGAACCTACCGATGCCAGAGTCATTTTTGATTGGGATAGCGCACTTGCCCAAGCGCTCAAGCGGAGAGTGGAGGTGCGTCAGCAAAAGTTATTGGTGCAGCGTCGAGAATTAGAACTCACTGCGGCTAAGCTCAATTACCGTCCTCGTTTAGATTTCTTGGGTCAGTATCGCTACCAAGGTATTGGTGACCACCTGATCCCCGGCTTTTATGAGAACCTATTTGATGGAAATTATCAGGAATGGCAAGCAGGAATTGAATTGAGTTACCCCGTGGGATTTCGGGCAGCGGGTTCCGCGGTTGCACACGCCAAACTCAATCTTAAACGGGAACATGCGGTTCTTGAGCAGACCGAATATCAAATTAGCCATCTATTATCTAACGCGGCGCGTGACGTTGAAACCCGTCATGAATTGATGGAAACCAAATACAATCGACTGCAATCTGATCTCAATCAGGTCGACGTGTTGAGGATTCGTTATCAACAGGGTAGCGATTCCATTAACTTCCTCCTTCAAGCTCAGCGGCAAGTCGTCAACAGTGCGAGCGATTTCTACCGATCACTATCGAACTATAATCTGGCCATGAGGAACTTTCATCGAGAGAAAGGTTCTCTATTGGCCTACAATCATGTTCAGCTCGCTGAGGCTGCTTGGGCAGAAGCTGCCTCGGATAGTGCCCATCATGTGGGGCGATATTTGACTCCCAGAAAAAACCCTGAGGGAGTGACTACTCCCAAGAATCTGTCCTCAGCCACCTTTAACCCGTCTGAAGTTCAAAGTACGCAGTCAGCTGTGGGTGAATCAACACAGAAGGATTGAGCGGGACCCGAGAAAGCGTTTTTCTTCGATGGATTCCGAATGAGGGAGTAGCTGATTCATTTACAATAGGGTGAATCCTTCACCTCAAACGGTGGAACTCGTTACTTTTCTTTTTTCATAGCGAACACGATAAACCGGGATCAGATTCTGTCGGCTGCGCCGCTCAAAGTGGGTCCGATAGTCGAGGTCGTGCGTCGCTTCGATTTCGTCCTCGGGTAGGGGTACTCCAAGTACAGGGGTGATTTCTGCAATGAGTTCAACGGTGTCCTCAAAATAATCCAGTACATCGGTCCAAAAGTGAAAGCGTCCACCGGGGCGCAAACAGCGTGTTAGATTGATGATGCTGGATTCGTTAAGTACTCTTCTTTTGCGATGTTTTTTTTTCCACCATGGATCAGGAAAGTAAACATGAACCGCTTCCAAGCTTTCTGCCGATATTGTTTTTGCGAGCAGCGTTTCCGCATTGCCGCTGATCATCAATGCGTTGGAAGTTTGTTTTCTTGCTAGCTTGGCAGCGGAGTGTTTCGCATACTTTGCGATGATCTCTACGCCGACGAAATTATGAGAAGGATTCTGCTCGGAGGCATTATCAATAAAGAGTCCCTTCCCCGAACCGATCTCAAGCTCAAGAGGGAGGTCGTTCTGGAAAAGGCTGCTGCTGGAAAGTTCACTTGGAAGTTGCTCACTCTCGTAGAGGTGTCGCGAGAGATCTAGCGTTTGGCCCGGGCGGCGTAGGGAACTTCTAGGCATCAGTCAAAGTAATTGTTTATAGAAACGAGTGTTGATAACCAAGGGTCTCATTTGCCTGGCCCTTTGGCAATCGGCAGCGAAATAATCCTAGCTTTGCCGGGTGGATTCACAATCCGGGAAGCCTTACTAGAACACACTTTGTAGGGTTCGGGTTACACCCATGGGTTCCAAGGTTATCAGTTTTCAAGGATGTCGGGTGGCAGCATTGGAAAGCAGGCGAGCTGCTGATATGCACCGACTGATCGAAAAGTATGAGGGGGTACCTTTTGTCAGCCCTTCGATGCGGGAAGTTCCTATCGATCAGAACCGCTCTGCCATTGATTTCGCCTACCGACTGATCACGGGGCAGATTGGTGTGGTGATTCTTACAACGGGAGTTGGATTTCGGTATCTAGTGAAGGCAATTGAACCGCATTTGGACAAACAGAGGTTTCTCGACGCCCTAAGTGATGTGATCACTATCTGTCGAGGTCCAAAGCCAGTTGCCGCAATGCGAGAGTTGGGATTAAGCCCGACGTATCCTGTTCCCGAGCCAAACACCTGGCGTGAATTGCTTCAAACTATTGACTCAGAAGTTCAAGTTTCAAATCTGGTGGTTGGATTGCAGGAGTACGGTGTAACGAATAAGTCCCTGATCGCGGGCCTCGAAGCGAGGGGAGCTACCGTTGAGCCTATTCGCGTTTACGGTTGGGATTTTCCCGAAGATTCAACGCTATTGCAGGAAAATGTTGGTGAAATCGCAGCTGGAAATCGCGATTTCCTGCTCGTAACCAGCGCCCATCAAATCGTCAATTTACTCAGTATGGCGGAGCGTCTTGATTCAGTCGACCGGATGCGGGAAGGACTACGTGGGATGGTTATCGCTTCAATCGGACCAACCACTACACAAATGCTGGAAGAATGCGAGATTCATGTTGATCTTGAGCCCTCACACCCCAAGATGAGGCATTTAGTAGTGAAGTCAGCGGAAATCGGAGTACCGCTGGTCCAATCCAAGCGACTTTGGCAGCTTAAGATTCCTCGGTCCCCAACCATGAAACATCCTTCAGACGACAGTCTATTTATCAGAGCTTGTCGTGGCGAAAAGACAGAACGTACCCCCGTATGGCTCATGAGACAGGCGGGACGCTACATGCAGGAATATCGAGAAGTTAGAGCAAAGCATTCCTTTTTGGAGCTATGTCACAATCCTCGGTTATGTAGCGAAGTGATGTGCACAGCGGTGGACCGCCTCGGTGTTGATGCTGCCATCATCTTCTCGGACTTGCTGCCAATTCTCGTCCCACTCGGTTTCGATCTGGAATTTGCCGCCGGCGACGGACCTGTTATTCACAATCCAATCCGGGATCGTGATGGGGTCAACAAAATGAGGGAGCTCGACGACCCCCAAGAATTGGATTTCGTCTACGAGACAGTCAGGCATACTCGGGAAAATCTTCCGGAGATGATTCCGGTGATTGGTTTCGCCGGTTCCCCATTCACGTTGGCAAGTTATGCAATTGAGGGTGGGGGAAGCAGGACTTATTTGAACACGAAAAAGCTGATGCGCGCGAACGATGGAGCGTGGGAAACTCTCATGGAGAAGCTTTCTTTCGCCATCACAGCTTATCTCAATCTCCAAATCGCCTCCGGTGCACAATGTGTACAGTTATTCGATAGCTGGGCAGGTTGTTTGTCATCGAAGGACTACACCCGGTTTGTCCTGCCCTGGATGAAACAGATTATCTCGGGAATCACACCAGGGGTTCCTGTCATTAATTTTGCGACTGGTAATCCTGAACTTCTTCCACTGTTGAAAATGGATCGAAGAACGGTTGTCGGTGTGGATTGGCGCATACCACTGGATGTGGCTTGGAAGCGGATTGGTCACGATTGCTCTGTCCAGGGTAATCTTGATCCAGCTGTTC
>JAYYHM010000269.1:0-3117 GCA_036148415.1 Planctomycetota bacterium | reverse complement strand
GGGGGAGAAAGTAATTTTTGCGGTTTACCAGCCTCCGAGTCGATCAGCGTTCCTGATGAATCTGCTTACCTCTACTATTGCAGCAACGAAACGATTCAGGGTGTGCAATTTAAAGTTGAACCAGTGTGTCCAAGTTCAGTGCCTTTAGTATGTGATGCTTCCAGTGATTTTCTATCAAGACGATTAGATATCTCCAAATATGGTCTTCTTTACGCATGTGCTCAGAAGAATGCAGGACCAGCCGGAGTCACCGTGGTCATCATGCGGAAAGATCTACTTCAATGTGGAGACGATTCCCTGCCAGGTTATTTGAACTACAGGAATCATGATCAAGCTGACTCCATGTGGAATACACCACCAACCTTTGCTGTGTATATGTTGGGGAAGATTGCACATTGGTTGCAAGATGACATTGGTGGCTTAGAGGCTATTGAGAAATTGAATGAAAGTAAAGCATCGCTTCTTTATCAGGCCATCGATTCGAGTGGTGGATTTTATCGAGGTCATGCCGATCCTAACTGTCGATCTAAAATGAATGTGACATTCAATCTTCCCTCAGATGAGCTGCAAGCTAAGTTTGTTAGCGAAGCTAGCACAAATCGACTCGATAGCTTGAAGGGGCATCGCAGCGTGGGAGGGATTCGTGCGAGCATCTATAACGCAATGCCTTATGAGGGGGCGCAAGCACTGGCAAGCTTCATGGAAGATTTTGCAGCGGATAATGCTTGATACGCACTCGTCGATTGACGGGGTGTGAAAAAGCGATCAGTGATATGGAGCTGAACGCGAGCCTATTGAATATTAGAAAATGTTGATCGAAGTGTTTCTGGTTTGGCTTTGATTCCAGAAAATCATCTTTACAACTTATCACCACAAAGAATGCAGCTTGAATTCATGTACAAAATCCTGACTCTCAACAATATTTCGGTACAAGGTCTGCAGCGATTGCCACGAGATGGCTACGAGGTTGCGTCAGAAATGAGCCATCCCGATGCCATTATGGTTCGATCGTTCAAGATGCATGATATGGAGATACCCGAAACGGTTTCAGCGATAGGCCGTGCAGGGGCGGGAGTCAATAATATCCCAGTATCTGCAATGACCGAGCGTGGAGTGCCAGTGTTCAACGCCCCCGGCGCTAACGCTAATGCGGTGAAGGAGTTGGTGTTAATCGGGTTGCTCATGGCATCGCGGAATGTTCCCGCAGCGATGCAGTTCGCTTCAGATTTAACGGGTTCGGATAGCGAGATTTCCGTTGCCGTGGAGGCAGGTAAAAAGAATTTTGTCGGTTCAGAGCTGCCATCAAAAACACTTGGCGTAATCGGTCTTGGGGCGATCGGGCTGCGAGTAGCGAATGCGGCTTTATCCCTAGGCATGAAGGTGGTTGGGTACGATCCCTCTATATCTGTGCAGAGTGCGTGGCAGCTTTCCAGTGGCGTCCAGCAAGCCGTAAGTATTGATCACTTATTTTCACAATGTGATTGTGTTTCCGTCCATGTACCTCTTCTTGATGCCACTCGAGGACTTGTGAGCGCGGAGAGACTCAACATGATGCCTCGAGGAGGTGTTTTGTTAAACCTTGCTCGTGGTGGTATTTGTGACGAGGATGCTGTGGTAGCTGCTTTGGATTCGGATCAGCTACATTCTTATGTTTGTGACTTTCCAACCGGCGCGATGCTGCAGCATGCAAAAGTATTGGCATTTCCACACCTCGGCGCAAGCACCAATGAAGCGGAAGAGAATTGTGCTGTGATGGTGGCGGACAGTTTGCGTGATTATTTAGAGGATGGAACCATTAGAAATTCAGTTAATTTCCCGGAAGCAATGATGCCTCGGAATGGTGGCAGCCGAATTACAATCGCTAATGCGAACGTTCCAAATATGGTTGGTCAAATTTCTACTATATTAGCCAGCGCGGGTTTGAACATTGCTGATCTTCTGAATAAGTCCCGTGGGCAAGTTGCGTACACAATCATTGATTTGGATGACGGCATTGAGGAATCAACACTTGACGCGATCCGTGCTACCGAAGGTGTTCTTGCTTTAAGGCATCTGCCTGCAAAAGCGTAGAGCATTATTTCAGAATCCGGCAGAGTATCGTTTTGTGTAGATGCTCTCATATAGGATCTGTAAATTGCATTTCGTGAACTTTGAATTGCTTCAGGTAATGGTAAATGATGAAGCTATACATACTTCTCACTATCGTGTTACTCTGCTGGACTCCGTTTTTATCTCCGGCAGAGGCATGGTGTAATCCACCAAAGAAAATTGTGTTTCTTTGCGCGGAAAGGGAATATGAAACCGCGAGAACATTGCCGGAGTTTGCGCGAGAGCATTTGAAAGAGTATGAAAATCAATTCATTTTCGCGAGTTCGACCGATCGTAATATTCTCAGGACACATTTACCAATCATCTCAGCTGATCTTTTAGTGGTTAGCGTCAGACGCCGTGCTTTGCCCTCGGAGCAATTGGACGCGATTCGGAAGCATATTGCTCAAGGAAAGCCTGTCATTGGAATACGAACAGCAAACCATGCATTTGCATTGCGAAAAGAAGAGGCACCCGTGGGGCATTCTCAATGGCCTACCTTCGATCAGGAAGTGTTTGGTGGGAATTACACTAACCATCATCCAAATCATTTAACGGTTACCATTTCGCTTCCCCGCATAAGACCCACTGAAAATTCAGACCTGCTCGACGGGGTACTTGAAACTGGATCGGCTGTATCACTTGGATCGCTTTATAAAGTATCTCCACTGAAAGGGACCGCCACTGTCCTGCTGACCGGAACAGTGGTTGAACAACGCAGTGAGCCCGTCGCTTGGACGTACGTGAGATCTGACGGAGGGAAGTCATTTTACACATCGCTTGGGCACCCTGAAGATTTTGAGTCTGGACTTATAGAAGAGTTACTGGTGAACGCAACGAAATGGTGTCTGAAGTGAAATTTGAAAAGTGGTCAGCGGGTCCTGAGGCTGTTCATGCGGCAGCCATCGGTTCGATGTTGACTTTGATTGTGTTCCTAACAACTCCGGTCTTCGTGCTGGGTAATGAAAATCCACCCAACGTGTTGTTGATTGTTACGGACGAGCATAATTTTCGGACTCTTGGTTGTTA
>JAYYHM010000268.1:0-3571 GCA_036148415.1 Planctomycetota bacterium | reverse complement strand
AACTCTCTTCGTTTGAGGGTCAACCGATGCGAGCTAATTTAAGTGGACTTGGTCTTGAATACCGCATTATCCAGATCTACAGCCGTGATCCCGGCACAAAATCCGCAATCCTTGAATTCAATGTTTCGGGTCAATCCCAAGGCGACCGACATCTCATCCGTGAGTGGCGGTTTACAGAGGGAACGGATGGCTGGCACCCGATGAATCAGATTGAAATTACTGCTGAAGAGGGATCGTTACAAATTGAATCAACGGGTAACGACCCCTTCATGGGAGCAGTAGTGGAGGACCGAGGCGGGCCCATGATCCTGCGATTTTGGGCAAGAGCAGAAACGGATGGAATTGGTCAACTCTTCTGGTGGACCAAGGAGATCCCACAAGCAACAGGCGATCGACAAGTAAACTTCATCCTCGAGCCGAATCGAGATCACCTTTATGAAGTCCCTTTCTTCTCAGACGGAGAACTTGCAGGAGTGCGTATTGATCCACTTGTAAAAGAAGGCAAGATGAGGATTGACTGGATCGATCTCTACTCGGCTCAGAGAGGTCAGAACTGGGGGCAACTCGCCCTCGATTTCGAATGCCTGACGGCCACTCCCGTGAAATTCCGAATCATTGACGAAGAGGGGATACCGGCATTCGCGAGGTTCGAAATTCGTGACAGCGAAGGTAGAACGTACCCCGCTCAATCCAAACGTCTTGCCCCTGACTTTTTCTTTCAACGGCATATTTACCGTGGGGATGGCGAGGAAATGGCACTGCCTCCAGGTGACTATACCCTTCAAGTATCCCGTGGACCGGAAACGTTGACAGAAACGATCCCATTGAGGGTCGGAGACAAACCGACCCAAGTCACCTATCAGGTTCGCAGGTGGATTGATCCCTCCAAACATGGCTGGTGGTCAGGAGACCATCACATTCACGCAGCAGGTTGTCTCCACTACGAGAACCCAACTCAGGGAGTGAAACCAGAGGACATGATTCGTCACTTGATGGGGGAAGATCTAAAAGTGGGATGCTGCCTGACATGGGGCCCCTGCTTTGATTTCCAAAAACGATTCTTCACCGGGGATGTGGCTGAACAATCCCTCTACCCGTATACGCTGAGATACGACGTAGAGGTCTCGGGTTTTGGATCACACATGTCCGGTCATCTCAACCTTCTCAATTTAGAAGAACAAATCTATCCGGGCGGAGAATCCAAAGAGCATTGGCCAACGCTGGGGTTAAATACCCTCAGATGGGCGAAGAAACAGGGCGCTATTTGTGGACCGGCGCACTCATCCATCGGCTTAACACACTTTATCGGGCGACTTGAGAATACAGAGGCACAAGACGGCGAGAACAATCTTCCAAACTTCCAGATCCCTGCATTTGATGGAATTGGAGCGAATGAGTTCATCGTGGATGTCACACATCAAGTACCTGGAACCACGGGAGAACTCATACCAGCGGTTGATTTTATCTCAACGATGAATACAGAGCGTGTTGCAGAATGGAATATGTGGTACCACGTCTTAAACTGTGGCTTCCGTGTTGCAGCGAGCGGTGAAACGGATTTCCCATGCATGAGTGGCGAGAGAGTAGGGATTGGACGTGTCTACGCTAAGGTCGATGGACCATTAACCTTTGAAAAATGGATTCAATCGATTGCAAAGGGACGTAGCTATGTGAGTGATGGGTACTGCCACCTACTTGACTATGAAGCGTCCAGTGAGAAATCGAATCTCCACACCGAAGTGGGAGTCAACGGCAGCGAAATCGCGCTCAATGAATCGGAAAACATCACCTTCTCAGCTGACTTCGCTGCAAAACTGGAGGCCAGTAAATCCGAAGTGGAGTTGGTCGTGAATGGATATCCGGTCGCCAAACAGGAGATAAAATCCGATGGCTCAAAGACTACAGTAAAATTCAAACCTCGGATCAGTGAGAGCTGTTGGGTTGCGATGAGGGTCTTTCCAAATGCTCACACCAATCCGATATACATCACCGTTAAGGATCAATCTATACTTGGTCCCACGGATAGCATTCGCTGGTGCTTAGCCGGTGTGGAGCAATGCTGGAAGTCAAAACAATCAGTCTATGCGGTGGATGAACAGGCGGATGCAGAAGCCGCCTATGACCATGCTCGGAAGGTCTATTCAGATCTCATTCGCGAAGCCGAAGTACGAGACTAAAATAGATTTCGGTGGATTAATTCGAGGTGAAGCCTCGGAGGGAACACTACGGTTAAACAACCTCAATTGGCACTTCATCCATCCCAATTTTTCATTGGCTCAGCCAAACACACGGGTTCCCGGTCAATCGCAACAGACCCTAATGCAGGTGTTAGAATAGAAGCATGTCGAACCTGCTCCCCTTTCGCATCGCTGCGTTATTCTTGGCAAAAACATTGCTTACTTTGTTTGTTGCTTTCGCGTCACATCAGTCTGCGGAGGGTAACGACCAGATTGTCGGCTACCTTGAAGAAGTAAAACCACTTTTCGCACGAAAGTGCGTACCCTGCCACGGGGCACTAAAACAAGAATCTGGCCTGAGACTGGATACGATCGACGCTATGCTCGAAGCGGAAGTACTTGTGCCGACAGATCCTGAAATGAGCTCCATTGTGCAGCGAATCCGATCAACCGAAGCGGATGTGCGCATGCCGCCCGCGGGAGAGCCGATTACAGAAGAGGAACGTAAGGGATTAGAGCAGTGGATAAGCGAAGGCGCCATCGGCCCCAGAGACGAAACTCCACCTCCGTCGCCTAATCAACACTGGGCCTTTCAGCCAATACAAATCTCCAGTGGGATTTCTCAAGAGAACAACGAGAATCTCATTGATCATTTCATCGAAAAATCACTGAAACGATCAGGATTAAATTTTGCTGACCCGGCAGATCCAACCACGCTCTGCCGACGCTTACACCTCGATCTGCATGGACTCCCACCTACACCTCAACAGTTAGGTTCGTTTCTATCTGAATTCAAGGCCGACCCAGAAGAGACTATCAGGCATCAAACCCGGTTGTTACTCGCCAGTCCACGTTACGGGGAGAGGTGGGCGCAATACTGGCTGGATATTGTCCGCTATGCAGACACCCATGGGTTTGAAGTCAACACACCCAGGGAAAATGCGTGGCCTTATCGAGATTATGTCATCAAATCTTTCCAAGAGGATAAACCATTTGACCAATTCATCAAGGAACAGATTGTCGGCGATCAACTGAACCAAGACGCAGCCACAGGATTCCTCGTCGCAGCGCCCGTACTGCTTCCGGGCCAAATAGGAAAAGATGACGCATCAAAACGACTTGCGAGACAAGATTCACTGGATGAAATCATCGTGAGTACATCCGCTTCATTCTTGGGTCTTACCGTCGGATGTGCTCGATGCCATGATCATAAGTTTGATCCGATCAGCCAAGAAGATTACTACTCGTTTCAAGCATTCTTTGCAGGTGTGAAGTACGGGGAACGGGTTAACCGCGATTCAAACCGGCTTGATGAAGAGAGAAAACAAAAGACGCAAGAAGTGTCCGAAAAGATTGGTTCGATTCAATCCAAGCTTAACGCTCTCTATCCAGAT